>DATHNU010000032.1:0-2540 GCA_035485695.1 Reyranella sp.
CAGAGCTTCAACACCTCGATCCTGGGCCGCATCGTGCTGGGCGGCTGGCTGTTCTGCGCCTTCTATCACCTGTGCAACGGTATCCGGCACCTGTTCTGGGATGCGGGCTACGGCTTCGAGCTCAAGGACGCCTATCGTAGCGGCTGGATCGTGGTCGCCGTCGCGCTGATCGCCACGGTCGTGTCGTGGATCGTCGGCCTCAGGCTGGTGTGAGGGGGGCCCGATGAACAGCGATCTCAGGACCCCTCTCGCCCGCGCCCGCGGTCTCGGTTCGGCGCGCGAGGGCGTGCATCACTGGTGGGCGCAGCGGCTCACCGCCATTGCGCTGATCCCGCTCGTCGTCTGGTTCGCGATCTCGCTGGTGATGATGAGCGGCGCCGATTACGGCGCCGTGCGCGCCTGGATCGGCTCGCCGATAGTCATGGTGCTGCTGATCCTGACCATCGCCGTCGGCCTGCATCATGGCCAGCTCGGCCTGCAAGTCGTGATCGAGGATTATGTGCACGGCGACGGTTCTAAGCTGGCGCTGATCGTGGCGGTTCGTTTCGTCGCGGTGTTGTTCGGGCTGGCCGCCATCGTGGCCGCCCTGCGTATCGGATTCGGGAGCTGACCATGGCCGAAGCGAGCAGCGGCAAGAGCAACGGCGCAGCCGCAGGCACGGTCAATGTCGGTGGCAACGCCTACAAGGTGATCGATCACGAGTACGACGTGGTCGTGGTCGGCGCCGGCGGCGCCGGGCTGCGCGCCACCTTCGGCATGGCGTCGAAGGGACTGAAGACGGCCTGCATCACCAAGGTGTTCCCGACCCGCAGCCACACCGTGGCGGCCCAGGGCGGTATCTCGGCCTCGCTCGGCAACATGGGGCCGGACGACTGGCGCTGGCACATGTACGACACCGTCAAGGGCTCGGACTGGCTGGGCGACCAGGACGCCATCGAATACATGGTGCGCGAGGCCATCCCGGCGATCATCGAGCTCGAGCATTACGGCGTGCCGTTCAGCCGCACGCCCGAGGGCAAGATCTACCAGCGGCCGTTCGGCGGCATGACGACCGAGTTCGGCAAGGGCATCGCCCAGCGCACCTGCGCCGCCGCCGATCGCACCGGCCACGCCATCCTGCACACGCTCTACCAGCAGTCGCTCAGGAACCACGCTGAATTCTTCATCGAGTACTACGCCCTCGACCTCATCATGGACGAGGGCACCTGCCGCGGCGTCATGGCCTGGAATCTCGACGACGGCACGATCCATCGCTTCCGCGCCCATAAGACGGTGCTGGCGACCGGCGGCAACGGGCGCACCTATTTTACCACCACCCAGGCGCACACCTGTACTGGCGACGGCAGCGCCATGGCGCTGCGGGCCGGTCTGCCGGTGCAGGACATGGAGTTCATCCAGTTCCATCCGACCGGCATCTACGGCGCGGGCTGCCTGATCACCGAGGGCGTGCGCGGCGAGGGCGGCTACGTCACCAACTCGACCGGCGAGCGCTTCATGGAGCGCTATGCGCCCTCAGCCAAGGACCTCGCCTCGCGCGACGTTGTCAGCCGGGCGATGACCGTCGAGATCCGCGAAGGCCGCGGCTGCGGCCCCAACAAGGATTTTATCGAGCTGCATGTCGAGCATCTCGACCCCAAGGTGATCCACGAGCGGCTGCCCGGCATCGCCGAGACCGCGCGGATCTTCGCCGGGGTCGACGTCACGCGTCAGCCGATCCCCATCCTGCCGACCTGCCACTACAACATGGGCGGCATCCCGACGAACCTTCACTGCGAGGTCGTCACGGTGAAGGATGGCGATCCCGACACCGTCATTCCCGGCCTGATGGCGATCGGCGAAGCGGCCTGCGTTTCGGTCCACGGCGCCAACCGGCTGGGCTCCAACTCGCTGCTCGACCTCGTGGTGTTCGGCCGCTCCGCCGCCAATCGCGCCGCCCAGCTGGTGACACCGGGCGAATCGCACAAGCAGCTGCCGCATGCCGGCGAGGAAGCGATCGCCCGCTTCGACAGGCTGCGCCATGCCTCGGGCGGCACCGGCACCGCGCAACTGCGCCTCAACATGCAGCGCACCATGCAGAACGATTGCGCCGTGTTCCGCACCCAGAAGAGCCTCGATGAAGGCTGCGCCAACATGGACAAGGTCTTTGCCGGCAAGGGCGACGTCCGCGTCAAGGACCGCTCGCTGATCTGGAATTCCGATCTCATGGAGACGCTGGAATTCGAGAACCTGATCGTGCTGGCGCAGTCGATCATCCGCTCGGCGGCCAACCGCACGGAAAGCCGCGGGGCGCATGCCCGCGAGGACCATCCCGAGCGCGATGACAAGGATTGGCTGAAGCACACGGTGATCTGGGTGGACGAGAGCGGCAAGACCCGCATCGACTACCGGCCGGTCAAGCTGCAGCCGATGTCCAACGACGTTCAGTCGTTCCCGCCGAAAGCTCGCGTGTATTAGGGCACGCGTGTACTAAGAGACGCCCGAGAGTTTCGAGAGGAAGCGATGGCTGAGTTCAGACTGCCCGCCAATTCCAAGATCGGCGT
>DATHNU010000033.1:0-20750 GCA_035485695.1 Reyranella sp.
GCTGACCACGATCCAGCAGGCGGCCAACGCCTTCAAGGCGAAGGGTAACGCGCGCATCACGGCGACCGGCCATACCGACACGTCGGGTCCGGAGAGCTACAACATGGCGCTGTCGCTGCGCCGTGCCAACGCGGTCAAGGATGCCCTGGTGCGCGACGGCGTGCCGGCGCAAGCGATCACGGTGGTCGGCATGGGCGAGAAGGGCCTGCTGGTGCCGACCGGCGACAACGTGCGCGAGCCGCAAAACCGCCGCGTCGAGATCGTCATCCAGTAAGGCTGGAAACAGCTCAAGGAAAAGGTGGCCTGCGGGCCGCCTTTTTTGTGGCCGAGCCTCTGGCGGGCATCAGCGCCGGACGAAGCGGTCGACGCCCAGCACCAGCAGCCCAAAGCACAGGCCCCAGAAGGCCGACCCGACGCCCATCAGCGTGACCCCGGAGGCGGTGACGGCCAGCGTGCCGGCGGCGGCGAAGCGGTCCTGATCGGCGCCGAGCGCGCCGCCCATGGCGCTCGCCATCGACCCCAGGAGGGCGGTGCCGGCGACAGTGGCGAGCAGCGCCGGCGGCAGCGCGCCGAACAGGCCGACCAGCGAGGCACCGAACAGGGCGATCAGCGCCCACCACAGGGCATAGAAGACCCCTGCCTTCCAGCGCTGCGCCGGATCGGGATGCGCCTCGGGCCCCGTGCAGAGCGCCGCCGAGATCGCCGCGAGGTTGGACGTGTGCGCGCCCAGGAACGCGGTGCCGAGCGACACCGCGCCCGTGACGGCCAGCACCGGCTGGGTCGGCGGCCGGTAGCCCGAGGCGCGCAGCACGGCGAAGCCCGGCAGGTTCTGCGACGCCATGGTCACGAGATAGAGCGGCACGCCCAGCCCGACCAGGGTCGCGAGGTCCCACGCCGGAGCCACCAGCGCGAGATGGGAGAGACCGAGCGGCGGGATCGGCTTCACCAGACCCAGCGCCCAGGCGAGCAATGCGCCCGCCGCCAGCACGATCAGCGAGGCAAGCGTCGGCATCACTGCCCGCGCCACCAGGAACAGCCCGATCAAGGGCAGCACCAGCAGCGGCGCGCCGGGCACGTGCTCGAACATCGCCACCACGAGATGCAGCAGGATGCCGCCCAGCATGGCGGCGGCGATGCTGGCCGGAATCCTCTCGATCAGCCGGCCGAGCGGCCGGAGGGCGGCGGTCAGCAGGATCAGAACCGCCGCCAGCACGAAGGCGCCGACGGCCGCCCGCAGGCCGGGCACGCCCGACGTCGAGGCGATCAGGGCGGCGCCCGGAGTCGACCAGGCGGTGATGACCGGCATGCGGTAGCGCAGGCTGAGGACAAGCGCGCTGAGCGCCGTGGCGATGCCGAGGCCTGCGACCCAGGAGCTCGCCTGCTCGGGCGTGGCGCCGACCGCCTGCGCGGCCGCCAGCACGACCGGCAGGGTGCCGCCGACCCCCGCCACCGTCGCGACCAGGGCGGCAGTCGCGGCCGAAACCAGACCTGATCTCACGGGTTCCCTCTTACGCGTTGGCCCGCTCGACCATCGCCTGCAGCAGGATCTGGCAGCCCGCGCCGATATCGGCCTTGCTGGCGTCCTCGATCTCGTTGTGGCTGATCCCGTCCTTGCACGGCACGAAGACCATGGCGGTCGGCGCCACGCGCGAGACATAGCAGGCGTCGTGGCCGGCGCCGCTCACGATGTCCATGTGGGGGTAGCCCGCCTGCTCGGCGCCGCGCCGCACGGCCTCCACCAGCTCCCGGGCGAAGGGCGACGGTGGGAAGTACCAGATCTGCTCGATCGCAACCTCGAGACGATGGCGCCTGGCGATGTCGGCGGCCGCCGTCCGCATCTCGGCATCCATTCTTGTCAGCTCGTCATTGTCGGGATGGCGGAAGTCGACCGTCATGAAGACACGGCCGGGAATGGTGTTGCGCGATTGCGGCTGGCTTTCGATCACGCCCACGGTCGAGCGTCCGTTCGGCCGGTTGCCGATCGTGCGCGCCGCGACGATCAGCTCGGCCGCGCCGACCAGCGCATCGCGGCGGCCTTCCATCGGCGTGGTGCCGGCGTGGCTTTCCAGGCCGGTCCACGAGATCTCGTACCAGCGCTGGCCCTGCGCGCCGGTGACGACGCCGATCGTCTTCTTCTCGCGCTCGAGGATCGGGCCTTGCTCGATATGCGCCTCGAAGAAGGCGCCGACCGGTCGACCACCGACCGGCTCCTTGCCGTCATAGCCGATCTTCTTCAGCGCCTCGCCAAAGCTCACGCCGTCGCGGTCCTTGATGGTGAGCGCCTGGTCGAGCGTGAAGGCGCCGCCGAACACGCCCGACGCCACCATGGCCGGTGCGAAGCGGCAGCCCTCCTCGTTGGTCCATACCGCGACCTCGATCGGCGCCTCGGTGACGTAGCCGGAATCGTGCAGCACGCGCAGCACTTCCAGGCCCGCCATGACTCCGTAGGCGCCATCGAACTTGCCTCCGGTCGGCTGGGTGTCGAGATGCGAACCGGTCATCACCGGCGGCTTGGCCGGATCGCGACCCTCGCGGCGGGCAAAGATGTTGCCGAGCTGGTCGACCTTGATGGCGCAGCCCGCCTGCTTGGCCCAGCGCACGAACAGGTCGCGGCCCTGGCGGTCGAGGTCGGTCAGCGCGATGCGGCAGACGCCGCCCTTCTCGGCGCCGCCGATTTGCGCCAGCTCCATCAGGCTCGACCACAGACGGTCGGAGTCGATTTTCAGGTTGGGACGGTCGGCGGCTTTCATTGGGCTACTCCAGACAGACGAGGCCGCGACCATAGCAAATGCCAGCCAGCGAAACGAAGTGCTTGAGCCGCACGCCTGCGTCTTGCAAGGGTGCTGGCTTGAGGAGGAATTCAGCCAGCATGTTGCCGCTCTCCGACACCCTTGTTCTCGACCTTACGCAAGTCATCGCCGGCCCGACCGCCGGCCAGATCCTGGGCGACATGGGCGCCGACGTGATCAAGGTCGAGCCGCTCCAGGGCGAGCATTTCCGCCCGCATTTTGGCGGCGCCTGGGTGCCGTCGATGAACAGGAACAAGCGCGGGCTCGCTCTCGACCTGCGCACCGCGGGTGGCCGCGACGTGCTGATGCGGCTGGTCGGCAAGGCCGACGTCTTCATGGAAGCCTTCACCCCGGGCGTCATCGACAAGCTGGGCTTCGGCTGGGAGACGGTGTCGAAGGAGAATCCGCGCCTGGTCTATGCCTCGATCTCGGGATACGGCCAGACCGGCCCCTACTCCTCGCGCGCCGGCTACGATCCCTGCATCCAGGCGGAGGTCGGACTGATCGAGGCGACCGGTCCCCAGGGCGGCGAGATGTGCCGGGTCGGCACGGCGCCGATCGACTACTGCACCGGCTCGTTCTGCGCCGCCGGCATCGCCTTCGCCCTGCTCGGCCGGCACAAGACCGGCCGCGGCCAGCGGCTCGACCTCTCGCTGTTCGATGTCGGCATGCACATGATGAGCCATTGGATCACCAACCAGGGGCTCACCGGCGAGGACCCGGTGCGCATGGGCACCGGCAATTCGCTGATCTTCCCGCTGCGCGTGTTCCCGACCCGGACGCTCTCGGTCTTCGTCGCCGGCACCAACGATCCGTTCTGGCGCGTGTTCTGCACCGCGCTCGATCGTCCCGACTGGCTGGCCGACCAGCGCTTCGCCACGAACGAGAGCCGCGTCGCCAACCGCTCGATCCTCGAGCCGATGATCGAGAAATACTTTGCCGAACATACCGCCGAAGAACTGCTCGACCGGCTGATCCCGGCCGGCATGCCCTGCTCGGCCGCCTACAAGGTGAGCGACGTCATGCAAAGCCCGCACGCCAAGGCGCGTGGCAGCGTGCTGGAGATCGACTATCCCGGCATCGGGCCGGTGAAGTCGGCCGGCAATCCCATAAAGCTGTCCGATGCGCCGATCGAGACGCGGCGGAAGTCGCCGGCGGTGGGCGAGCACACGGTCGAGATCATGCGTGAGGTCGGTTTCAACGACGCCGAGATCGCCGCGCTGCGCGACGCCAAGGCCATCGCCACCGCGTAAGGCAATCCCATGAAGATCGTCTACTCCGACAAGCATGCCCAGCACGACCCGCAGACCTTCTTCATTCGCGGCGTCAAGCAGAGGAGCGCCGAACAACCCGAGCGCGCCACGCGCCTGCTCGCGGCCGCAACCGCTGCCGGCCACGCGATCATCGCACCGAAAGCCTACGGGGCCACGCCCGCCGCGAGCGTGCACACGGCCGATTACATGGACTTCCTGCAAACCGTCTCGCGCGACTGGGCAAAGCTTCCCGGCGCTTCGGCGGAAGTCGTTCCCAACGTCCATCCCGCGCGCTATCCGGCGACCTATCCCAAAGCATTGGCCGGGCGCGCCGGCTGGCATCAGGTCGATCTCGCCTGCCCGATCGGGCCACACACCTGGGACGCCGCGCTCGCCTCGAGCGAGGTGGCAGCCACCGCGGCCGACCTTGTGCTCGAGGGTACAGCGCATGCCTACGCGCTCTGCCGGCCGCCCGGCCATCACGCCTATGCCGACATGGCCGGCGGCTTCTGTTTCCTGAACAACACCGCCATCGCCGCCCAGCGGCTGCGCGGCAAGCACGCCCGCGTCGCCGTGCTCGATGTCGACGTCCATCACGGCAACGGCACGCAGGGCATCTTCTTCGAGCGCGACGACGTGCTCACCGTGTCGATCCACGCCGACCCGAGCCACTACTACCCGTACTTCTGGGGCCATGGGCATGAGACAGGCGCGGGCAAAGGCCAAGGCCATAATCTCAACCTGCCCCTGCCGCTCGGTTCACCCGATGCGCCCTGGCTCGAGGCCGGCGACAAGGCGCTGGCACGCATCCGTGAATTTGCACCGACCGCGCTGGTCGTGGCGTTGGGCCTCGACGCCAGCGAGAGCGATCCTTTGCAAGGCCTGAAAGTGACAGGCGCGGGCTTCCACGCCATGGCCGCAAAGATCGCGAGCCTCGGCTTGCCGACGGTGCTGGTCCAGGAAGGCGGCTATTTGAGCGACGATCTGGGCCGCAATCTCGTGCAATTCCTGGCCGGTTTCGAGATGGGTCGCCGCTAGGACATTATATGTGTCGTGGCTGGGGGCGCGCCACTCCAGTGGCGCGTCTTTCATGCTCACTCGGACTGCGAGGGTCCCGCTCGCTCAGGAGGCGCATCTGAAGATGCCGGGATGAGCAAGCCGCGAGACCATGAACTCGCCCCTGGAGTGGCGCGCCCCCAGCGATGAAAGCCCAGCGACGGGCGATTACGCAAAATCGACAGGCGCTCCAGCTTTCGCCTGCGCGGCAGCGCATGGCATAGTCCTACGCAATCAGGCCCCCCGCAAAACGGAGACTCGCATGCCGCGCACGATCGCCGACTTGATGGCCGAGACCCTGAACGTCGCCGGTGTGAAGCGCATCTACGGCGTGGTCGGCGATTCGCTGAACGGCTTCACCGATTCGCTGCGCAAGCAGAAGAAGATCGACTGGATCCACATGCGGCACGAGGAGGCGGCCGCTTTCGCCGCCGGCGCCGAGGCGCATCTCACCGGCGACCTGGCGGTCTGCGCCGGCAGCTGCGGACCCGGCAACCTGCACCTGATCAATGGCCTGTTCGATTGCCACCGCAGCCGCGTGCCGGTGCTGGCGATCGCCGCCCACATCCCGAGCGCCGAGATCGGCGGCTCCTACTTCCAGGCGACCCATCCCGAGCAGCTCTTCGCCGAGTGCGCGCATTATGTCGAGCTCGTCTCGAACGCCGACCAGATGCCACGCATCTTTGAAAAGGCGATCCGCATCGCCATCGCCCGGCGCGGCGTGTCGGTGGTGGTCATCCCGGGCGACATCGCGCTGCTCCCGACCGACGCCAAGGCGGCGAGCTGGCTCGCGCCCAAGCCAGCCGTCGTGCGACCGTCCGACGCCGAGGTCGACGCGCTGGCCAACCTCCTGAACGGCGGCGAGCGCATCACCATGATGTGCGGGGCGGGCTGCGCCGGCGCCCATGCGGAGATCAAGGAACTGGCCGGCACGCTCAATGCGCCGATCGTGCACTCGCTGCGCGGCAAGGAGCATGTCGAGTACGATAATCCGTTCGATGTCGGCATGACCGGCCTGATCGGTTTTGCCTCGGGTTACGCGGCGATGAAGAGCTGCGACACGCTGCTGCTGCTCGGCACTGATTTTCCCTACCGCCAGTTCTATCCCGAGGGCGCCAGGATCGCGCAGGTCGATATCCGCTCGGAAAGCCTCGGCAACCGCTGCCATCTCGCGCTGGGCGTCGTGGGCGATGTCGGCACGACGGTGGCCGCCCTGCTGCCCAAGCTCAAGAAGAAGGCCGATCGCAAATATCTCGACGCGGCGCTCACCCATTACAAGAAGGCGCGCGAGGATCTCGACAAGCTGGCCGAGGGCAAGCCGGGCGGCAAGATCATCCACCCCCAGTATCTGTCGCGGCTGGTGAGCGAGATCGCCGATGACGACGCCGTCTTCACCTGTGACGTCGGCACGCCCACCGTGTGGGCGGCGCGCTACCTCAAGATGAACGGCAAGCGCCGCCTGATCGGCTCGTTCAACCACGGCTCGATGGCCAACGCGCTCCTGCAGGCGATCGGCGCCCAGGCGGCATACCCTGCGCGGCAGGTCATCTCGATGTCGGGCGATGGCGGCTTCTCGATGATGATGGGCGACTTCATCAGCCTCACCCAGCTTGGCCTGCCGGTGAAGGTGGTCGTGCTGAACAACGGCACGCTGGGCTTCGTCGAGATGGAGATGAAGGCGAGCGGCTTTCTCGACACCGGCACGGAGCTCAGGAACCCCAACTTCGCCGCCATGGCCGAGGCGATGGGCATCAAGGGCGTGCGCGTCGAGGATCCGCAAGATCTCGAGGGCGCGGTGCGCGACGTGCTGGCGCACAAGGGTCCGGCATTGCTCGACGTGGTGAGTGCGCGCCAGGAGCTGGCGATGCCGCCCAAGGCCACGCTGGAGCAGGCTTTCGGCTTCAGCCTCTTCATGGCCAAGGCGGTGATGGACGGCCGCGCCGGCCAGCTGATCGACCTTGCACGCACCAACCTCAGGATCTGACGGTCCCTGCCCTGTCGGCAATCTGGCATCGGCCTTGCAGACTCAAGAGCAGCGCAGGAGCCACATATGACCGATACGCCCTCCGACGACGAAATCGTCCTTCTCGCCCGCCAGGCGGGCCTCATCCTGCCGGCAGAGTATGTGCCCGAGCTGATCGAAGCCTACGGGCATGTCCGCCGGATGATCGGCCGTATTTCGGCGGCACGGCCGCATGGCGACGAGCCGGCGCATGTGTTCGTGCCATCCGTCTTCCTGCCTGGGAAAGAGTAAGCCATGACGGAGCTCGCGTTCCTGGGCATCGCCGAGGCGTCCCGCCTTATCGCGGCTCGCAAGCTGTCCCCGGTCGAGCTCACCGAAGCCCATCTCGGCCGGATCGCCAACCTCGACAGCCAACTCGACAGCTTCGTCACCCTGACCGCCGAACGTGCCCGCGCGGAAGCCAAGGCGGCGGAAGCCGCAATCATGGCGTCTGGCCCGGTCAGTCGCCTGCACGGCATTCCCTACTGTCTAAAAGACATCTTCGACACCGCGGGCATCCGCACGACGGCCATGTCGAAGTTGCTGGCGGACAATGTTCCGGCTCGGGATGCCCATTGCCAGGAGAAGCTCGCCGCGGCAGGCGGCGTGCTGCTGGGCAAGAATGCGACGTGGGAGTTCGCCCATGGCGGCCCGTCGTGGGACGTGTTGTTCCCCCCGGCGCGCAACCCGTGGGATCGCAGCTGTTCTCCGGCCGGATCGTCCTCGGGCTCCGCCGCCGCTGTCGCGGCGGGCTTCGCGCCCGCGACCTTGGGCAGCGATACCGGCGGTTCGATCCGCGGACCGGCCGCCGCCTGCGGCATCGCCGGCCTGAAGCCGACCTATGGCCTGGTCAGTCGCCGCGGCGTCATTCCGAACTGCTTCAGTCACGATCATGTGGGCCCGCTGGCCTGGACGACCGAGGATGTGGCGATCCTGATGCAGATCATCGCGGGCCACGATCCTGAGGATCCAGGCTCCGCCCAAGTGGCGATCCCCGACTATTCGGCTGCCTTGACGGGTGACCTCAAAGGCTTGGTGATCGGCGTGCCCGCCAAGTGGCTGCAGGATGAAGCGCCAACCGCGACCGCCACCATGGCGGCCTTCGAGGCGGCACTCGACGTGTTCCGCGGCTTGGGCGCCAGCGTGCGCCCCGTGACGTTGCCGCCGCTTCAGCAGTTCGACGATTCGAAGAAGGTCATCGCGGTCGCCGAGCTGTTCACGATCCACGGCGCCGATCTGCGCAAGCGCCCCGAGCTTTTCGGCGCCAGCCTGCGCTACCGCATCATCGCCGGCGGCCTGGTGCGCGCCGAGGACTATATCCAGGCGATGCGGCTCAGGACCGAGCTGGCGCGCAGCCTGCAGGCGGTCATGGCGACGGTCGATCTGCTGATGCTGCCGACCAGCGAGCCCGCCGGAAAGCTCGAGCCGGTCCCGCCCTCGACCCTGTTCACGCGGGCATCGTTCACCACGCCGTTCAATGTCGGCGGCAATCCGGCCTTGTCCGTGTGCAGCGGCTTCGCCGCGAGCGGCCTGCCGTTTTCCCTGCAGATCGTCGGCAAGCTGTTCGACGAGGCGACTGTCCTGCGTGCCGGCCACGCCTACGAAGAGGCGACGCCGTGGCGCGACAAGCGTCCGGCCCTGCAATCGGGGTAGGCTGGCGCAGTGAAAGAACGTGCCTTGGGCCGAAAGCGAACCGCCGACAGCTCAAGAGCCTGCACCGTGACTGTTCAGCTTGCCTATTGTCTCATCAACGGATCCGACGACGGTGACAGTCGTCGATCCAATGGTGAGAACGGTCCTCGCACCGGCATCACGAGATTTGCCTTTTACCAGGGGCGCAACCACCGCGACGGCTCGACTGTCGACCCAGATCGAGCTGTTCTGTTCACGAGGGAGCTTCACGTACTTGTCGGCAACGCCCAGGCTTCCAAGAAAATCGTCGATCGACCTTGGGATTTTTACCACCCCGGCGCCCAGCCCATACACGCATGTCACGCGCGCCTCGGTTATCGAATCGTAGTCGGAGACGGCGGAGACGATCTTGGGATCGAAGTGGATGACGTCGCCTTCGGTGGTCGTGAGCTTTTCCATGGCCTTCTCAGCCGAAATCCACCACGCAGGCCCACGATGCCAGAGTGCTGACGATGCTGGTCCAGTAGCCGTATTGCATGTAGATGTCGGATGAGGTGCCGGAGTTCTTGGTGCTCATTTGCGGATCGCTCGCATTGCGGATCGCCAGCCACTTGACGGGGTTGGCCATCTCGCTGACCGCCAGGCCGAGCACGGCGTCACCCATTTCGACCATGCTTCCCTTTTCCTGGAGTTGAAAGGAATCCTGCCTGGTGTCGAACTCGAACTTGTCGGTCGTGACGATGACCGGCGGCTCTCCGATCTGCGACTTCGGGTTGGCCGGCGTGAAGATCTGCGGTGCGCGGCTGAAGGCCTTGACGTCTTTGGGATAGGCCGTATGGGCCGCCTTGATGGGCGGTACGTTGAGCGCGACCAGTTTCGCGATACCCGCGAGATGGCCCTTCGTGGGGATCGTGTAGGCGCTGGTGAATGTCTTGCCGTTGTAGGGCGTGTTCTTGAACGTCCCATCGAGTTTGAAGCGTGCCGCGTTCGTGGCCATCACGTCGCCCAGGATGAATTTCGAGCCGATCGCACCGGACGTGCCCGAGGTGATCACCAGCTTGGGCTTCGCCTGCTCGATCACCTGCTTGAACATGTCCTTTACCGGCATCGAAGCGTTGTCGCGCGCCATGTGGAAATTCGACTTCATCAGCAGGACCTTGCGGCCGCCGATGACGATCGGCATGTACTTGGCGATGTAAGGCGACTCCAGCGCCGGCGACGACTTGGTGAAGCGGCCGACATACTTTGCGTTCCACTGGTTGGTGTACTCGTACCATCCGCCGGTGGCGCCTTTTGGCGGCATCGCCCACACACCGGGAGTCATGGCGGCAGCCATCGCGTTGGCCTCCGCCGAGGTCCAGGTGAAGATCACGAAGTCGGCTTGGGGAAGCTCGGCGCTCGCTCCCTTGAACGTGAAGGACTTGTCGATCGATGGCGCCAGGCCCGACGGCCAGGCGATCGGCGTAATCGCGTGGTGCGTCAGCAGCGTTACGCCCTGGCCAAGCGAATCGGCTGCATCCTCGTCGAGCGGATTGTAGTCGATGATCTTCGCCACGTATGGATCGACTGTGACCTCGGGGTTGGCAAGCGTACGGGTGGGCGTGACCACCATCAGATCCTTCGGCACCGGCCCCCAAATCGGGTCATTCGCGAAGCTGTCATCGAGCGCGTCGTTGATCGCCTTCGAGTAGGCAAGGTATCTGGCCGGCTGCTGCAGTGTGGCCAGTGTCAGGCCGGCCATGAGCTGAGCGTCATCGCCCGCGCTCACCACCGAGAAACCCGAGTGCAGGCGGCTGGCGATCTTCGTCGCCGTGTTCTCGTCGTTGTCGTCCCAGGTCTCTATGTCCTGGATCGAATGGCCGGCGAGCGCCGAGAGCTTGACCGTCGCGATCATGGCGCCAACCTTGCGCGCGCCCTCCTCCATGACGGCGAGCGGATAGGCCTGCTCGAAATTCATCGACCTGCCGTCGATGCCCGCCGCCTGCCCTGCCAACTCGATCGTCGTGGCGCCCTTGCCGAGGAACTTGCCGAGCTCGGCCAGCTCGGCCACATACGAATCGCGCGTGCTTTGCGACAGGCCCTTCAGCGACTGCACGACGCCTTGCACCAGCGCCAGGCGAAGCAGATCCGTCGGATGGACGTCCATTGCGTTGGTGTTGTCGGCGCCCGAAAGATTGCGCAGGCCCGGCTTTTTCGACGCCTGCCCGCCGGCTTGCGCGATGAAGACCGCCAGCAGCAGGGCGATGTTGGCGCCGAAGCTTGGCCCCATGTTCAGCACGCCGTAGACGTCGGCCGCCGCCTCATCCATCCAGTAGTCCCAGAGCAGGGCCTGCCAACGATCCTGCGGATCGGGAAACACCGCGTAAACCTGCTCGCGCAGCTGCTGCATAAGTCCATGATCGGCGTGGATCACGTCGTGGCCGCCGGTTTCGTGCGACAAGCTGGCGAAGAACAACGGATGGTTGGCGAAGGTCGCGGGCAGGCTGACGACACCGATCGACCCGCCGGTGAGGGTGCTGATCATGTCGCTCGGGATCGTGAACGGCCCGCTCGACGGCGACGACTGAAAAACCGCGAGCGGCGGCAGCGTTTCGCTGAGCTTGATCTGCAGGTGCGTGCGCTCGCTCCGGTTCAGGAATGAGACGTAGAGGTCCGAGATGACTGCCAGGAAGCGGTTGAGCGGCGGCAGTATGGCCTTGTCGGCGTGCTGGTATACGCAGCCGGTCAGCGTTTCGACCGTAAAGGCGTCGGCCGTGCCCTGTCGTGTCAGGATGCTGTCGAGCCTGTCGAGCACGGGCGTGACGTAGCCGTCACGGAACGGCGTCGGGATATGCGGTATCGCGTTCTTCACCATGGCGCTGATTTTCGACTCGCCCGGCCTGTCACCGAAGGCCGGACTCTTCGACGCCATGAAGTTTGTCTTCATCAACAAGCTGTAGAGCGCGTTGAAGTTGGTCTCGATTCCCCCGATGCCCATATCCTGCCCCCGTTCGCTGCCGTGCCGCGTGTCGCTACGGTCGGCGTTTCGATGAAGTCGATCGCCCGATCCGGGCCGCCTTGCTGCGCTCGATCGGCTCGCGATCGCGCTGCCGCTTGGGATCGCCCGCGAGCTGCCAGCCCGCCCCTGCATTCCGACGCCGCCCATCGACGGTGACGGCCTGCTGCGACGGGGAACCGTCGCGGCGTTGCGGTTCCTGGAGGAAGGCGGCGAGCATCGCCGCTTGGCCCTGCTTCTCCGCCAGGAAGGCGGAAGCTTCGGAGTCGGCAGTCAGGGTCGGTGCGTTGCTCAGCGGCACGAGCTCGGCTTCGTAGTCGCAGTCGCCGATTTGCATCATGGTGCAAAACACGCAGGCGCCCTCGGGGCGCCGCAGATGTCCCGTGTCCGAATTGTATTGCACGCGGCCCGCCTTCGCCTCGTCGACGAGCTGCGCCAGGACCTTGGAGCGCGCCTTGGCGAAACGCTTGGGATCACCCGTGATGTGGGGGGCGAAGATCACGCGCGCTTCGAGCGGCTTGCCCTTGGCATCGGACCCGAAACGCAGTCGGATTTCCCGGTTCAGCAGATCCTCGATCTTGTCGCCGGGCTTGGGGCTGCCCATCGAGAACCTGCCCTGCATCTCGCCGAGGAAGGCATCGGTCGTCGATTGGCTGAAGATCATCAGGATGCGCGGCAGGCTCTGGAAGAGCTGGCGAAGGAAATAACGGCGATGATGGAAGCACTCCGCGACAATGCCAGTCTGCTCGGCCGACGACATGGGCGGCATCTTGGGATCCGACGGATCGCGCCGGTTGATCCATTTCGCCGAGGCGCAGGCCACCATGTTGCCGTAGGAGACGTCCTCGCCCACCGTAAGCTTGTGTCCGGACCAGCCCATTGCCTTCGCGACATCGGCCAGCAACGATTGGTAATTGAGGTACATCTGCACGGCCTGCAGCTCGACCGGGAGCGCGCGAAGACCGTCGGCATTGGCCGGCACGGTGAGCTCGACATGCGAGAACGGCCCGTCTTTGCGACCGCCGAGGTACTGCCGGTACTTTTTCAGCGGAATGTCGAGTTTCGCGGTCTCGCGATAGCGGAAGTAGCTCGCGTACTGCGCGACGGTATCGAACAGCGGGCTGACCGAGTTGATCGTCGCCGGCCACCAGCCGGGCAAGTTCGGATTGATGCCGAGCGCCATGATCGGAGCCTTTCGGCATCCGCTCAGCATTTCCGGCGCCAAGGGACCGCGGCCCAGATATTGGGCGGGCTGAAGGCTTCGAGGCTCCGCCGGCGTTTTGTCCGAGTCGTCGGCGTAGCTGTGGTAAGTGCCCCATTTGCGAAAGTAGGAGCAGGGATGCGGTGTCGGTCCCGGCTGCTCGGCGACGTGCATGGCCTGACAGGGCATGAGCTCGTAAGCGAGCTCGACTTCGGTGGGGATGTAGCTCTTGCTCATCGCCTTCACCCGCCGGGAGCCGGCGGCGGCGCCGGCAGGTTGAGGAGGCGTAGTTGGCAGCCCAGGAGACGTTCGGCCTCCAAGAGCTGTGCAAACTTCTCCGGTCTGTCCGCCACCGCGCTCTCCTTCGTGCTTCCACCAGTCCTTCGGCATCGACGGAGGATCCGCCGCAAAGCACCCTGGTACGCGCCGCGTTGATTGGCCCGGCGGGGCGCTCCTCCAAGACAACGCTTACAAATCGGTGTGAAGCCCACTGTGAAGTAATTCTGTGAAGCAATTCGCCTTCACCGCCCCGAACTCAAAGGATCGCGTGTGCGCTCGACCCCGACCTGCCGTGAAGCGCCCGGAGAGCTGCCTCGCGATCTTCCCCCACTGCGCATTAGAGGCGCCGTGCGATACCACTTCAAGTTGCAACCTTGCATATCTCAAGTCAAGGCGAGAATTTCCGATCAATATTGCAACCTCTGTGAAAGACGCAACATTTCGACCTGCCAATGCACGCCCGCCGCGCGACCGAGGTTCGCGGGCGGGGCCGGTACGGGATGATCGCTACTGCAGCAGCACGAAGCTGAAGTCGCCGTTGCGCACCGTGGTGTAGGCCGGGTGGCCGACCGGGTTGAACAGCACGACAACGAAGTTCGTGCGCGTGGCATCCCCCCAGTTGGCCGTGAGCAACGGCGCGTCGGGCGTGCGCCGCGCCGTAACGATTACCGAATAGGGTGCGGTGATTTCGGCGCTGAAGGTGATCAAGACCTGCCCGACCGCCACGCCTGGCGGGATCGGCGCCACACTCCAGTTGCCTGTGCCGCTGCTCACCTTGTAGGCACCGTCCCTGAAAACCACCGTGCCTGCGTGGGTGATGGTGGCGCCAGTCGTCGTCACTGTGCTCATGGCTTTTTCTCCCGCCATCATTCGAACAAGCAATCGCCGGGATAGGCATGCTGCTCCGGCGGCACAAAGTAATAGGCGCCGAAGCGCGGCGTGATAACGCCGCCCGGAGGGTTGATCAGGCCATCGATGCTGCGTCGGAAGTCCGGGTTCAACAGCCAGATGTTGTTGATGAACTCGAAACCGGTCTGCTGGATGTTGTTCTGGAAGCAGATGAAATGCAGTCCCCATTCGATGGTACCGGTGGCTGGATCCATGTCGCCGTATGGAATGGAGCGCCGCCGGATGCGGATGTCCTGCGTGTTGAAGGCGTTGCCGAAACCCGTGGGTACCGGCGGGAACGGGCCCGAGAACGGCGCCGTCGTGCCGCCGCGGGCCTTCAGCGCATGGCCTTCGTTGAAGCCGAGGTTGATCTCGACATGATCAGGCTCCGGATTCATCGGGCAGAGCGAGGCGCGGTTGATCACGCGCCCGTCACCCGGGTCGCGGCCGATGGCATGCAGGCGTCCTTCGTCACCCTTGAAGGTGCGGCCGTAGAAGTCCGCCACCTGGAAGTCGTCGCCGAACCAACGGCGCAGATCGAAGGCGTACTTGCGATAAACCAGATAGCTGCCGCCATCGAAACGCATGTCGTCGCGCGTCATCAGGAGGCCGCCAGGGTGGTCCGGGTCAGCCCGCAGATCGACGGGGAACCCCGGGTATGCCGGGCCCGGCGTCGGCAGGTAAATCTTGGTGCGATAGGCTACCGGATCATTACGCATCATCTCCTGCAAATTGCTCGTACCGTCGAAGAAGCCGATATGCGCTTTGCCGTCGCCGCGGGTGAAGCCCTGCTCGATAGAAGCGATCTGCAGCCCGAAAGGCGTCAACACGCGGTCGCGCAACGCCTCCCAGAGGTCCATCACCGCGTACTGGCTATTCGCGCCGAGCTGGAAGATCAGGTCGGTCTCGCCGGCCGCCAGCCAGTCGTTGTAGGCCTGGGCGGCGGCGGCGGGCGAGGGCGTGCTGCCGCCGCTCGCCTCCTGCAGCCGCGCCGTCACGACGTCGGCATCGCCGGCCGCGTTCATGGTGCGCAGATACATCGGGACGGCGCGGCCGGTGATGCCGAAGCGCGTGGCCAGACGTGCCTTGAAGGTGCCGCCTGGCGGGAAGTTCTGCACCACCTCGTCGGGGCCGCGCTTGTCCAGCGGGCCCATGAAGAAGCGCAGGCCAAAGCCTATGAGCAGGCCAAGATGCAGGTCGCCCACCACCAGGCGCGGACGCCGGCTGCCGTCGGCAGTCTTGATCGTGCCCAGCGTTCGCGCGGGGTTGAGCTTGTCCTTCTGGACGTCGACCACGGCCTTCAGCGCGGCGATCATTGTATCTTGGCTGTCGAAAGGCGCATTCACGCGCACGATCAGGGCAAAGTCGCCGAAATTGTCATCGATACCCGGGCGCAGGTTGCTCATGGCGTACTCCATGGTGGCTATGGTGACGTCGCGGCGGGCAACCGCGGGAACTGGGTATTGAAGCATTCGCCACCAGACACCTGCAGCCCGGGCCAGACCGCGTCGAGCCCGGGCGGCACGGCGACCTCCGAGTAGGGAGCGAGCAGCTCAGGTGCCGCTATGTCCGTGAGGCGCCCGATGCCCGACGACTGTGCCGCCGCGCGCGTCAGCCAGTGCTCCCAATAGATGAGGTAGCCGCTGGCAGCGACCACGATGGCGCCGTCAAGGCCCGCCGGCCGGTTGGCCTGCTGCGCCGCGCAGAAGTCCGCGATCTGATGGGCGAACAAGGCCGGGTCGATTGCGGCGCGGCGTGAACCCACGAAGAGCTGCGTGAATCCGCCCTGCCAGTCGACCGCGTCATCCAACAAGTGGAAGGGCGCATCGAGCACGAAGTTGCCTTGCAGCTTCGTGGGGAAGCCGCTGAGGCTGCCGCCCTTGCCGAGGTTGAAGATGGTCGAGTGCAGCAGGCTGTACGCGCGGCCGCCGGCGCACAGGCTGGCATCCTGGTAGGCCTGCTGCGTGCGGTAGAACACCAGTGCGATCTCGTCCGGCATGCCGTCGGGCTTGTTCGCTGGCAGTACCGCCGGCAGATACGCCGAGAGGTGGAACAGCCGCTGCATTTGTACGGTAACCGGGATGAAGATGGTGCCCAGATCGGCGAAGAACTGGGCCGGCGGGACCGAACCGCGATAGCCGCGCCACACGCGCACGGCATCCGGCGGAACGGCAACCGGTGTGGCAGCGGGTTGCGAAGACTCGTCAGTACCCGGGACCATGACTTCCTCCTTCAGTCGGCTGGATGCAGTCCACGTCAGCTCGGCGTGGCGCCCGGAGGGACTTCGTTGGGTCCAGGCCAGAAAATCTGGGCCAGCAGGTAGCCGTTCGGCCCGATCCAGCCGCACGGCGCGTGTTGCGTGTTGGCGACGAAGTTCCATCCCGCACCAGGTCCGAGCACGATCATCTGGCCTTCGGCCGTCTTCTCGCCCAGAGTGACCACGCCGGGAAACTGTGCTTGGAACGAAGCAAGCGTAGTGCCCCATTCGAAGATGTCGTCGACCGCCTGCTCGGGCGGCAGCAATTCGCCATACTTGCCTTCCAGGCACACCTGGATCTCGCCGGCGGTGTGGAAGTGACGGGGAAACTGGACCAGCGCTCCCGGCTTCCCCTTGGCCACCAGCACCGCCGACTTCGCGAGGGTGGTGGAATCCACGGTCAGCAGGATCATATCGTTGTGCGGCCCGAGGTTGATGTCCGTGAGGTCGCCGTGGCGCTTCACATATTCGAGATAGACGCTGGCGCGCCCGCGGATATCGAGCGGGGCCACGGGAAGCTGGACGTGGAACATGAGGATTCTCCTTGGTGGCGGCAGACAGGCGACCACATCGCGATGAGGCTCAGTAAAACAGTGCGAAGGTCATATCGTTGATGCGGTAGGTGACGATCTGGGTGGCGCCGGGTATCGCGGCGAGCTGCGCCTCGCGCGTCCAACCCAGGCAGCTCGGCCAAAGGCGATAGAATTCCGTCTGACCGCCGGCCTGGTAGGCGAGGAAATGCGGCGCGCCGTCGGCAAGGTAGAACGGTCGGACGCTGCTGAGCGTAAGCGCACCCGGGAGCGCGTCCTGGGCGTCGGTCAGGACCTCGTTCGAGCGGATGTTCGGATCGAGGCTCAGATGGTCGATATTGACGTTGAGTTTGGCAATGTTGGTCTTCAGGAAGAAATTCTCGCCGCCCAGCGTAAAGAAGGCGAACCGGGTCCAGCCCCTGGCCCAGGTCCAGGCCCAGACATTGTCCGCCTCCAGCGGCGCCGTGTTGGCGGGCGCACCGGCCGTGGCGACGACCGCGAAGAGATTCACTGCGCCGTCGGCGGCGTTGTACGACACGAAATAGACTTTGTTCAGGTAGGTGACGGGCTGGAGCACGGTCCAGCCGGGGGTGATCGCCGGCAGCCGCGTCCGCGAATAGACATAGGGCGCCGATAGCGCGAAATCGTTGCCGAGCGTGAAAAACCGAAGGATGCCTTTCTGCTGCTGATAGGAGAGCAGATAGCAGACATTGCCCAGGACGAAGGATGTCAGGATGTCCAAAGGCGAACCCAGATCGAGCTGCTTCGGCAGCGGTGTGACGAACGGCGGCTGGTCGCTGAGCTGACAGATCGACACTTTCCCGGCTGCCGTCGCCGCCAGCAGCAGGTACCCGCCGTTCCAGGCCAACGGAATCAGCTGGGTGAAGCCGGTCGGCAGCTCGTTGTTCGCCTGGGCCCAGACCTGGGAAACACCGATCGCCCCCGGCTGCGCATCGGGCTTGATCGAATAGATCGTGGGCGTCGCCATGGTGTCGGTCCTTTGGTCTGCCGGAAGTGAGTGAGCGCGCTGGGCTCACCGGCCGGACTGAAAACACTCAACTCGAGACGAACCCCGACTTGGCGATGAGGTCGCCGCTGGAATACGGATATGTTCCTCGGAACGATTCAAAACTGTCACTTGCGATCTGGACGACGAACAGTTTCTGCTGACGTCCCTTCTCATCAGCACAATTGCTCGTCGGCTGATTTCCCGAGATCCCGATGTCCGCTTTGGGCGAGCGAGACGCTGGTGGATCATGGGTCTGTAGCAATCCCATCGGCGGTCTTCCTGGGTCGCAAGCTAACCGAATTACACGCAGACGACGCTCTGCATTCGCGCACCTCTTGGCATGCCGATCAGTCGCTGCAGATATTTCAAGGTTAAACCATGGCTCTTTGCTTTGCAACCATTGGTTGGCAAGCTGTCCTGCAGTTCTCGGCATCCGGGGAATGTCGGTTCGAGATGACATGGAGCGACCTGCGCGGTACGATGCCGGCGTACTGAGGGCTCTTCGACATGGATCAGCGCTAATTCCACGACCTCGATCTCCCGCCGCCTGAGCGGGAGGGCACGGCCTTGCCGTGCATGCGCGCTGCTTCCCGGAGCCTTTCTTTGTCCCATCCTCTTCTGACCGCGCCGATCGGGCGCAGCCTGCTGCGCCTGGCGGGTCCCACGACCGCGCTCATGGTCGTGCAGATCTTCGTCGCCATCGCTGAGACCTGGTACGTCGGTCGCCTCGGCCGCGACGCGCTGGCGGGCCTTGCGCTAGTCTTTCCCTTCATGGCCCTGATGCTGAACGTCGCCAACGGCGGCATGGGCGGCGGCGTCGCCTCGGCGATGGCGCGCGCGCTGGGCGCCGGGCGAACCGAGGACGCGCGCGCGCTCGTGCTGCATGCGCTGGTCGTCGGTCTCGCAATCGGGCTGGGCTTCACGGCCTTCGCCTTGACCCTGGCGCCGTCGGTCTACGGCCTGATGGGCGGCAAAGGCAATGCGCTTGCGCAGGCGCTCGCCCTCAGCAACCTGTGGTTCGCCGGCGCCGCGCCGGCGTGGGTGAGCAGCTTCTTCGCGGCCTTGCTGCGCGGAAGCGGCGATTCGGCGACGCCCGCCCGTTACGGGCTGCTTGCCTCGCTCGTGTACGTGCCGCTGTCGGGCGTGCTGGCACTGGGCGGCGCGGGCTGGTCCGGCTTCGGCATCGAGGGCTTGGCGATCGCCTCGCTCGTCGCCACCACCCTGGCGCTCCTCCTGCAGGCGAGGAGCCTGTGGCGCGGCCGGCTGGGCTTCACGCCGCGGCTCATCGGCATCCGGCTGCGGGGCCGGCTGTTCGGCGAGATCCTCAAGGTGGGCATCATGGGCTCGGTGACCAGCATCACCGGCAACCTCACCGCCATCCTGGTGACCGGCCTGATCGGAAGCTTCGGCACGGCGGCCCTCGCGGGCTACGGTATCGGCGTGCGCCTGGAATACATGGTGGCGCCGCTTGCCTTTGGTATCGGCACGGGCCTCACGACCCTGGTCGGCGTGGCAGCCGGCGCGGAGGATTGGCGGCGCGCCAACAAGGTCGCCTGGATCGGCGGCCTGATCTCCTTCGCCACGATCGGGGCGATCGGCTGGATGGTGGCGTTGCTGCCCGAGGCCTGGGCGCGCCTCTTCACCGCCGAGCCGCAGGTGATCGCCGCCAGCGTGGCCTACATCACCCGGGTGGCGCCGTTCTACTGTTTGTTCGGGCTGGGCCTGACACTGTACTTCGCGAGCCAGGGCGCGGGCCGCATGACGACGCCGCTGGTGGCCAGCCTCGTCCGCCAGGGGATCGTAACGGTCTGTGGCTGGCTGGCGGTCGAACGGCTGGGACTGGGGCTGCACGGCGTCTTCGCGGCGCTCGCAGCCGGCATGTTCGTCTACGGCTGCCTGATCGCGGGGCCGCTGCTGATCAGGCCGTGGCGGTCACGGCGCTAACGAGACGCCCTCGGAACCGCCGGCGACCACCGCCTCGCAGCGCTTGAGGTAAGCGGGTTATACGGCGCCAAAGTCCAAGCTGGCACACATTCAGGCCTTGGATGGCGCTCAAGGGCGGTCTGCTTCAGATCAGGAAAACGCCTTTGCCGTCCGATTGCTTGTCGAACAGCTTGTAGGCCTCCTCCGCCTGGTCGAGCGTCCAGCCGTGCGTGAACAGTCTGTCGACGTCGACCTTGCGCTCGATGCAGAACGCCGCGCATTCGGCCTGGATGACGGTGGAGAACGTCCAGGAAGCGATCAGTGTCATCTGCCGCCGGAGCAGATGCGGGCTGACGTCGATCGTCACATCGCCGCCTTCGCCCACGAAACACATGGTGCCCCACACCTTCGTGCTGCGAATGGCATTGAGGCGGGCCTCGCGGTTGCTCGACGTGTCGAGCGACAGATCGGCGTATTTGCCGTGCGTCAGTTCCTTGATCGCCTCGACCGGATCGTTGGAGCCCGGGTTGACCAGTTCGTCGGCGCCGAATTCCCGGGCACGCTCCAGCCGCTGCGGGTTGGTGTCGAGCGCGATCACCCGCGCGCCCATCGCCTTGGCGAACTGGGTGCCAGCCAGGCCGACCGGCCCCTGGCCGAAGATGGCAATGGTGTCCCGGCCGGAGATGTTCATGCGCCTGAGCGCGCCATAGGCGGTGCCGGAGCCGCAGGAGATCGCCGCGCCTGCCGTGAAGCTCAGGCCCTCATGCAGCGGCACCATCGTGTTGGCCGGCACCTTCAGGTACTTGGCATGCCCGCCGTGCGCGTTGTTGCCATAGACCTTCACGGGCACCTCCTGGCAGAGCTGCTGCCAGCCGGAGCGGCAATGGCTGCACTGGGTGCAGCCCTGATAGTGATGCACCATCATGCGGTCGCCGA
>DATHNU010000034.1:0-5252 GCA_035485695.1 Reyranella sp.
GCATGATCGGCATGATCGTCCATGCGCGACAGGCCGCCCCACACAGCCATGACGGCGTCGCCGATGTATTTGTCGATCACACCCTGCTCGTGGTCGATGCAGGCCCCGAGCAGGGCGAAGTGGTGATTGAGCAGATCGGCCGTCTCCTGCTCGGGCAGGTCCTCGGCGTGCGGCGTGAACTCGACGATGTCGGTGAACATCACCGTCACGCTGCGCCGGCGCGAGCGCACCGCGTCCTCGCCGAGCTCCATCAGCCGGAAGACCAGGCGATGCGGCACGTAGGCACCGAACCATTTCAGCGCGCCGCGCGCCTTGTCGAGGCTGTGGCCGGCATCGTCGATCTCGCGCAGCCGCGAGCGGCGATGAAACGGCCGGTCGAACTCCAGGCGTTCGATCGATTCGGCGGCCGAGGTGATGGTCCGGATCGACCGCGCCATGCTGAGCCCGATCAACAGAGCCAGCAGAAAGGCCACCGCCAGCGTGGCCGCGCCGACGATGGCGCCGTTGGTCAGCCGGTCGAGATCGCCGGTCGCTTCCTCGATCGGGAAATACTGGCCTACCAGCCAGGGCTCGCTCTGGCTGCTGTAACGGCGCAGCTCGCGATAGACGAACACCCAGCGCCGCCCCTCGGCCTCGACGACGTGACCGAGGTTGCCCAGCGCGCGGTCGATCTGCGCATTGCGCACCGGTGGATTCCAGATGCTGGCCAGCACGGGATCGTCGACTTCCTTTATGGTGGGCAGCGGCCGTTCTTCCGAGAGGCCAAGGCCGCGCGGATCGATCAGCCTGCGGTGCGCCAGCACCTTATCGTGGTCGACCAGGATGAAATAGCGGCCGTTGCCGCCCTGGCCCGTGTCGGCGATCAGGTATGACAGATCGCCGACCGCGACGGTGGCAAGCAGGCCGCCGATGAAGGCGTCGTCGAGGCGCCGCACCGGCGTGCGCACGTTGAGCACGAGCTGCTGCTGCGGGTGACTCCAGAACGGAGCGCCCCAAAAAGTGTTGTGCGCGGTCTGCAGCTCACGGAACTGCTCGAGACCCCGCGGCACGTCGACGAGAGAGATGGTATCGCGGGTAACCTTGCCGTCGGGGTAACGGATGACCCGCTCCATCTTGAGGTCGAAGGTGGCGAAACCCGCGCTGGAGATCGCCGGCACCTTGGTCATCATCACCCACAATGCCTCACGCATATCGACGGGCGAATTGATGTCGAGCCGGCCATGCGCGGCGAGAGCCGAGATCAGCTCGAGATGTTCGGCGACGGGGTCCAGCCGGCTTCTGACCAGGGCGACCTGTGCATCGACGACGCGCGCCGCGCGGTCGACCAGCAGCCGTTCGGCGGTGCCGGTGGCGCCGGCCAGCACGACGATGTAGGCGACGCCCGAGATCAGTGCGAGTGAAACGAACGCCAGCGCCAGCGCCGCGATCAGCGGCAGGCGTAGGGGCCGCCGCGGCGGGACGGCAACAACGACGGGTGCGTCAGGGATCGTGCTCAAGCCGGGACATCATATGGCCTGCCTGAAGCCGATGCGAAAGGTCCCTCGTCGCAGCCCGTCGTCACATTCAGTTGTCGCCGGCCGGTGTCGCGGGCGCGCGCGTTCAGGCGGCGGCGCGGATGCCGGCCTGCCGGATCTTGCCGTCGACGTGGCCCTCGAACTGCTTGAAGTTGGCCTCGAAGCGTCCGACCACGTCGCGCGCGGCGCTGTCGTAGGCCTTCTTGTCCTTCCAGGTGTTCTTGGGATTCAGCACCTCTCCCGGCACGTCCGGACAGGCGCTGGGCACCTGCATGCCGAAGTGCGGGTCGGTCGAGCTGGCGATCGAAGCCAGGCTGCCGTCGAGCGCGGCGCGCACCATGGCGCGGGTGTGGCGGATCGCCATGCGCTCGCCGACACCGGCCCCGCCGCCTGACCAGCCCGTATTGACCAGCCAGCATTTCACGTGCTGGCGGGCCATCTTCTCGCCCAGCATCTTGGCATAGACCGTGGGATGGCGCGGCATGAACGGCGCGCCGAAGCAGCTCGAGAAGGTGGCCTGCGGCTCGGTCACGCCTTTCTCGGTGCCGGCCACGCGCGCGGTGTAGCCCGACAGGAAGTGATACATCGCCTGCTCGGGGCTAAGCTGCGAGATCGGCGGCAGCACGCCGAAGGCGTCGGCGGTCAGCATGACGATGTTCTGCGGCGTGTCGGCGATGCCCGACGTCGAGGCATTGGGAATGAACTCGAGCGGATAGCAGGCGCGCGTGTTCTCGGTGTAGCGACCATCGTCGAGGTCGAGCGCGCCGGTCGCCGGATCGATCACGACGTTCTCCAGCACCGTTCCGAAGCGCTCGGTGGTGGCGTAGATCTCGGGCTCGGCTTCGCGACTGAGCTTGATGACCTTGGCGTAGCAACCGCCCTCGAAGTTGAAGAGGCTGTTCTCGCCCCAGCCATGCTCGTCGTCGCCCAGCAGGGTACGCGACGGATCGGCCGACAAGGTGGTCTTGCCGGTGCCGCTCAGGCCAAAGAAGATCGCCACGTCGCCCCGCGGCCCGACATTGGCCGAGGCGTGCATGGGCAGCACGTTCCGGTCGGGCAGCAGGTAGTTCAGGATGGTGAACACCGACTTCTTGATCTCGCCCGCATACCAGGTACCGCAGATCGCCACGACCCGGTCGGTGAAATTGACCAGGACGGCGCAATCCGACGCCGTGCCGTCGAGCTTCGGCTCGGCCTGGAAGCCCGGCAGGTTCAGGATCGTGAACTCGGGCTTGAAGCCCTCCAGTTCCTCATGCCTGGGCCGCAGGAACATGTTCCTGGCAAAGAGGTTGTGCCAGGCGGTCTCGGTGATGACGCGCACGCCGATCCTGTGCGCGGGATCGGCACCGGCCCAGCAGTCGCGCACGAACAGCTCGCGGCGCTGGGCGTAGCCCATCATGCGGTTGTAGAGCGCGCGGTAGCGTTCGGGAGAGATCGGCTTGTTAGTCTTGCCCCAGTCGATGCGGCCCTTGCTCGCCGCATCCTCGACGAAGAACTTGTCGTTGGGCGAGCGGCCGGTGTGAACGCCGGTGCGCACGACGAAGGCTCCGCCGTCGGCGATGCTGCCTTCGCGGCGACGCACCGCCTCTTCATAGAGCGCGGGAACCGAGAGGTTCCAATGAACGTTGCTTAGGTTCTTCAACCCGAGCGCTTCAATTCCGAATTTGGGGACGACGAAGCCCGCCTGTTGCACAGCGTTTCTCCTGCTTTGTCTTGTTGATCTCGAAAGACGTATAGACCAACGCGCTGGTTTCGGCGCTATGCGCTACTGGGCCAAATCCGGGGTGGCAAGGCCCTGCGACAGTTAGTGTCGAGGATCATGTGAATCCGATCTCGCAACTGCGAACAAGATGCCGCGCCGCGGAATCAAATAGCGCGCGCTTTACCCACCAAAGCGACCAGCACCTTTCGCGCCTCGCTGGCCGTGCTCAACGGCACGTCGAAGGCGAGCCGGGCGACCCGGCCGCCCTGCCGCAGATCGATCCCTTCCGCGTCGATGCCGGTCATCCGCCAGTCGCTGCCGGCGAGGCCGAGCAGCTTGGCATAAAGCTGGACGGCGTCGGCATGGTCGTCGTTCATGTGGCGGACGATCCCTTCCTCGCTCTCGGCCAGGCCGTCGGCAGCCGGCCCCGCGAGTTCGGCGGCACTCAGCCACCGGATCTTGCCGAAGCCGGCCACCAGATGGGCGCGCTCCACAACCACCCGGTAGAAGTTGAAGTCCTTGAAGCCGGCATACATCCCGGCGTCCGGATGGCGGGTGAGAAAGCGGCGGCCCAGGCGCGGGTTGGCAGCGCGCTCGGCACGTCCGACCAGGGTGACCCGCGGACCGGTCAGGGGCTGCTCGAGGCCGTGGGTTCCGTCGAACAGCAGGGAGACCCGGTCGTCGGCCGCAATGGCCTTGGTATGTTCCGCAAGATCGCTCAACAGCAGGATTGGCGACAGGTCGTGGTCGGCCGCCACCAGCACCAGCGACGCGTAGGGCCAGGCCCCGCTTTGCACAGGCAGGGCAGTGGCCAGGGCGGCACGATCCAGGCTGCGGACCAGGTCGCGCGCCGCGCGGGACATATCGTCGGATTGCATCGTTTTTAGGAGTCGGTAGCCAAAAGCGCCTTAATTCACTCACATCGATGGCAGAATGGGTTGGCGGCGGCAACGGCCCGGTCTGTGTTACCATCGCCCGCTGCCCGCCCCGTCAGGAGAAGCCAAGCCGTGCGCAAAAACATTGCCCTTGTCGACGACGACCGCAACATCCTCACGTCGGTGTCGATGCTGCTCGAGGCCGAGGGCTTCCAGATCAAGACCTACAATGACGGCGCCTCGGCCCTGGAGGGCCTCGCCCAGTCACCGCCCGATCTCGGCATCTTCGACATCAAGATGCCGCGCATGGACGGCATGGAGCTCCTGAACCGCATCCGCAAGACCCACCAGTTCCCGGTGATCTTCCTCACCTCCAAGGACGAGGAGATCGATGAGGTGCTGGGCCTGCGCATGGGCGCCGACGATTTTATCCGCAAGCCGTTCTCCCAGCGCTTGCTGCTGGAACGCATCCGCGCCGTGCTGCGCCGCGCCGACACCAGCGGCCCCAAGGGCGAGGGCCAGGCCGAACGCATCGTGCGCGGCGAGCTGGTGCTCGACCCGAGCCGCCACCAGTGCACCTGGAAGAGCAAGGAGGTGCACCTCACCGTCACCGAATTCCTGCTCCTGAAGTCGCTGGCCGAGCGGCCGGGCCATGTGAAGAACCGCGACCAGCTGATGGACGCGGCCTACGGCGAGACGATCTACGTCGACGACCGCACCATCGACAGCCACATCAAGCGGGTGCGCCGCAAGTTCCGCGAGGTCGACGGCGAATTCGAGCAGATCGAAACGCTTTATGGCATCGGATATCGATACCGCGACGCCTGAGCCCGGCCGGCGCCGGTTCGGACTGCACGGCCTGGGTTCGCGGATCGCCGCGGCGTTCAGCCGCCGCGGCGTCGCGCCTGCGCCGGCGCGGCCTGCCGAATCGCCCTCGCTGCTGCGCCGCGCCGACACCAGCGGCCCCAAGGGCGAGGGCCAGGCCGAACGTATCGTACGCGGCGAGCTGGTGCTCGATCCGAGCCGCCATCAATGCACCTGGAAGGGCAAGGAGGTGCACCTCACCGTCACCGAGTTCCTGCTCCTGAAATCGCTCGCCGAGCGGCCGGGCCACGTGAAGAACCGCGACCAGCTGATGGACGCCGCCTACGGCGAGACGAT
>DATHNU010000035.1:0-8006 GCA_035485695.1 Reyranella sp.
CCAGATCACGCCCGACTACATGTGCCTCGACGGCTCGGTGCCGCGCGGCAAGCTGGTCGAGGTGCTGGCCGAGATGCGGCAGATGTCAAAGAAGCACCGCCTGCGCGTGGTCAACGTCTTCCATGCCGGCGACGGCAACCTTCACCCGCTGATCCTGTTCGATGCGAACGACGCCGACGAGCTCCGGCGAGCCGAGGAATTCGGCGCCGACATCCTGCGGCTTTGCGTGCGCGTCGGCGGCGTGCTGACCGGCGAGCACGGTGTCGGCATCGAGAAGCGCGACCTGATGGGCGTACAGTTCACCGAGATCGATCTCGACCAGCAGATGCGCGTGAAATGCGCCTTCGATCCCGACCACCTGCTCAATCCCGGCAAGGTCTTCCCCCAGCTCCGCCGCTGCGCCGAGCTGGGCCGGGTGGTCGTGCATCACAACAAGCTGCCGTTCCCCGACATTCCGCGGTTTTGATGCGGACGCGCGCGGTCAGAGATCGACCCGCGTGCCGAAGGCTTGGCCGAGCGCGGCGAAGCCACCCTCGGGGTAGGCAGTCGGCGCCACTTCCATGAAGAAGCGCTCGAATGAGGCGGCAAGCGCATGGCTGCGCGTCGTTCGAACGATCGCAACGTCCTGGCCGAAGCGCTCGGCACCGGTTACGGCGAGCGCGCGGAGACGTTCAGGAAAAGCGCCGGCATAGAAATTGGCAAGATGGCTGAAGATCAACCCGCCATCAGCGAGGCCGTTGATCAGAGCGTAGGGCACGTCTCGATGCTGAATGCCGAGCCGTCCGGCAAACGACACGACTTCGTGGGCGAACAGCTGTGCTGTCGCCGGCTCGCCGAGCAGCGCGGCAGAGGTCGCGCGATATTGCTGACGCGCGCCCGGCTCACTTGGGGTCGCCACGATGAGCCTGTTGACCCGTTGGGAGAACTGTTCGAGGTCGCCGACGCCGGTCAGGGCGGTCGACAACAGCATTCCCATGCCCAGCGTATGCGCAAAAATCTGCGCCTGTCCCTCGACGACGCCAGCAGCGCGGAGCTGGCGCAAAGGTGCCAGGCCGCCCATTATCAGGTCGGGGAAAACCGGTTTGTCGGGACCGATCGGCAGCACGGCATTGCCCAGGGAGATACCGCCTTCGGTCAGCATGCGCACGACCATGGGCTGCGGCAGGGTGACGACCAGGATCCTGGCTGGATCGGCGTCGCAGGCATGGTTGGCGCGGCACCATTCCGGGAAGCGTTGCAGGACCAGCGGCAGCAGTACCGGATAGTGATTGCCTTCGGTGAAGATCGTAAGTTGCGCGCTGCCATCGATCGGGCCGATGAAATCCGGCACCGTGTCGGTGAACCCATCGAACCGCAGCAAGTTGCGCACCGGGCCGAAGGCGGGCCATGACACGCTCTGAGCCTTGGCGGATACGGAGGCCAGGGCGGTGAGCAGAATCAGCAATGGAGCAAGCAAGGCTTTCATGCGCATGGGCATCCTCCCGGCGTGAAACTTCCGCATCTCAACATGCTTCGCGGCTGCTATCGTGTGACAGATTAATGAGTTTGGACCCCAGGAGCATGCCGGGCACGATCAAGCCGCGGGACGCGAAGGAGCTGCGGCAGGCAGTCGAGTGGGCGCTGAGCGAGGGCGTCACGCTCGACGTGCGCGGCCAGGGCAGCAAACTCGCGCTGGGCAAGCCCATGCGCTGCGACCAGGTGCTCGACCTTTCGGGCATTTCGGGCGTCGTCGATTATGCACCGGAGGAGCTGGTCGTCACTCTGCGGGCCGGCACGCCGCTCAGCGAGGTCGAGGCCTTGCTGGCGCAACGCAACCAGATGCTGGCCTTCGAGCCGCCCGATCTCGGCCCGCTGCTCGGTCTCGAAGCGGGGCAGGGCACGCTGGTCGGTGCGGTGATGGGTAACCTCGCCGGTTCGCGCCGCGTATCGGCGGGCGCGGCGCGCGACCACCTGTTGGGCTTCAGCGGCGTCAATGGCCGCGGCGAGGCCTTCAAGTCGGGCGGCAAGGTGATGAAGAACGTCACGGGCTACGACCTTTCCAAGCTCTTGGCCGGCTCATGGGGCACCTTGGCCGTATTCGACGAGGTATCGGTGAAAGTCCTGCCCGCGCCTGACCAGACGCGCACGCTGCTGTTGCTGGACCTCACGGACGACGCGGCCGCGAAGGCCATGTGTGCCGCCATGGGTAGTCCGCACGACGTTTCCGGTGCGGCGCATGTCGGCGACCGCACGGCTCTGCGCATCGAAGGCGTGGCGCCCTCGGTCGAGGCGCGGCTGAAGGGCCTGCGCGACTTGCTGGGGGCGTCGGGCGCGAAAATGGAAGAGCTCGGCACGCTCGAAAGCCGCGTCTTCTGGCGTGAGGTGCGCGACGTGGCGCCGCTCAAGGCGCCGGGCGATGCGGTGGTGTGGAAGATCTCCTGCCCGCCGACGGAGGGACCGGCCGTCGTCGTCCGCGTCAAGGCTCAGCGTCCCGCCGCCGAGGCCTTCTACGACTGGTCGGGCGGCCTGATCTGGCTCGCTTTGCGGGCGAGCGCCGATGCCGACCACCAAATCGTGCGCGGCGCTCTGGCGCCCGCCGGCGGTCACGCGACGCTCATTCGGGCGCCGGAGGCCGTTCGTGCCGCCGTTCCGGTATTCCAGCCGCAGCCTCCGCCGCTCGCTGCGCTCGCCAACCGCGTGAAGGAAAGCTTCGATCCCAAGTGCCTCCTCAATCCGGGGCGGATGGGTTAGCGATGCAGACCAACTTCACCCTGGCCCAGCTCGCCGACCCGGAGACCGCGCGCAGCGAGAATATCCTGCGCAAGTGCGTTCATTGCGGCTTTTGCACCGCGACCTGCCCGACCTTCGTGCTGCTGGGCGACGAGCGCGACAGTCCGCGCGGCCGCATCTACTTCATCAAGGCCATGCTGGAGGGCGACCGTGCGCCGAGCGCGACCGAGGTCAGGCACATCGACCGTTGCCTGTCGTGCCTGTCCTGCATGACGACCTGCCCGTCGGGCGTGAATTACATGCACCTGGTCGATCACGGCCGGCATCACATCGAGGCAAGGTACACGCGCGCGTTGCCCGACCGCTTGCTACGCGGCGTGCTCGCCTGGCTGATGCCGCGGCCAGCGGTGTTCCGCTGGGCCATGGTGCTGGGCCGGATCGCCAAGCCGCTGGCGCTGCTGCTGCCGTCGGCAAGCGCCGACCCCGGCGGCGCCACCTTCCTGCGCCGGCTTAAGGCGATGCTCGAGGCGGTGCCGGACCGGCTCGCCGGACCCTCGCCGGTCGACCGGCCGCAGACCTTCCCGGCAGCGGGGCTGCGCCGCAAGCGCGTGGCGCTGATGCCGGGCTGCGGCCAGCAGGTCCTGGCGCCGGAGGTCAACGAGGCCACGGTGCGGCTGCTGACGCGCCATGACATCGAGGTGGTGAACGTCGCGGGCTCGGGTTGCTGCGGTTCCTCGGTCCAGCATATCGGCGAGAACGAGCAGGCCATCGCATTCGCCAAGCGCAACATCGAGGCGTGGCTGCGCGAGGTCGATGGCGCCGGTCTGGATGCCATCGTGATCAACGCCTCGGGCTGCGGCACCACGGTCAAGGACTACGGGCACATGCTGGCCGACGATCCGCTGTGGAAGGACAGGGCCGAGCAGGTAGCGAGCCTCGCCAAGGATGTCAGCGAGGTCATGCTCGAGGTCGGTCTCGCGAACGTGACCGCGCGGCCGCTCACCGTGGCGTATCATTCGGCCTGTTCGATGCAGCACGGCCAGAAGGTGACCGAGCAACCCAAGAAGCTGCTCCGCGACGCGGGCTTCATCGTCAAGGATGTGCCCGAAGGCCATATCTGTTGCGGCTGGGCGGGCACCTACCAGGTGCTGCAGCCCGAGCTGTCGCGCCGCCTGCGCGATCGCAAGGTGGCCAACATCGAAAGCCTGCGGCCCGACATCATCGCCGCCGGCAATTTCGGCTGCATCGGCAATATCGCGGCCGGCACTGGCATTCCGATTGCACATACCGTCGAACTGCTCGATTGGGCGACCGGTGGCCCCAAACCGGGAGCGCTGCCGTAAGGACGCCATGACCATTCTTCGCGCTTGCCTTGCTGTACTCCTTGGCGTGATGCTGGCGGCGAACGCGTCGGCGCAGAACGGCGGGAGCAACAACATGCTCGACACCTTGTTTGCCAAACTTCAGACCGCGACCGATCCGATGGCGATCCAGTCCCTTGAGGCGGCGATCTGGGAGCAATGGACCATGGTCCCCGAGGTCGAGCAGCGCCTGCTGATGATGCGCGGCATGTCCGAAATGCAGCAGCACGAGCTCAAGACGTCGGTCGAGACCTTCACCAGGCTGATCGAGCTCGCCCCCGACCTTTCCGAGGCGTGGAACAAGCGGGCGACGGCCTATTGGCTGCTCGGCAACTTCACGGCGTCGCTGTCGGACATCTGCGAAACCATCAAGCGCGAGCCGCGCCATTTCGGCGCCTATTCGGGTCTCGGCATGATCCGCGCGGAAATGGGCGAGTATCCGCGCGCCGTCGCAGCCTTCGAGCTGGCGCGCAAGTACAATCCGCACATCGTGGGAATCGACGACGAAATCGACCGCCTGAAAGCGATGGGCGGCGACGAGCCGTCCGATCCGCTGGGCTGCGGCCAGCACACGGCCGGTCGCTAGACGGCGCCACCTGCTTGCTGGTCCTTGCCGCGCCGCGGGCGCGCAGGCAAAGTCCCGTCACGTTTCAACTCGGGAGTGGGTCAATGGCCACGTTGTATGTCGGCGGCCGTCTGTTCGACGGCGAAAAGGTGCAAGACGGGCACGCGGTGCTGGAAGAGGACGGCAAGGTCAAGCGCGTCGCGCCGGCCGGAGAGTTCGCGGGCTTCGCCGGCGAGAAGGTCGACACCTCAGGCGGCACGCTGATCCCGGGCATGATCGACTGTCACGTCCATTCGCTGTCGGGCGCCGAGGGCAATCCCGGCGTGGTGCAGGATCGCATGAGCGCCGCCCAGCTCGCCGTGCGCGGCATGGAGCTGATGCGCAACACGCTGGAAGGCGGCATCACCGCCGTGCGCGACTGCGGCGGCAAGGACTATATCGAATTCGCCATGCGCGACGCGTTCAACGCCGGCCGTTTCCTCGGACCGACCATGCGTTGCGCCGGCCGCATGATCTGCATGACCGGCGGCCACGGCAACCGGACCGGAAGGGTGGCCGACGGCCTCGACGAGGTGGTGAAGGCGGTGCGCGAACAGGTCCATGCCGGCTCCGACCTGGTCAAGATCATGGCGACCGGCGGCGTCATGACGCCGGGCGTCAATCCCGAGGATGCGCATTATTCGGCCGAGGAGATGAAAGCCGGCATCAGCGAGGCGCACCGCTTTCACAAATGCTGCGCCAGCCATGCTCAGGGCGCGCTCGGCATCCTGAATGCCGTGCGTGGCGGCATCGACTCGATCGAGCACGGCATCTTCATGACCGACGAATGCATCACGGAAATGAAGGAGCGCGGCGTGTGGCTGGTGCCCACGCTGGCCGCCGTCAAGAACATCCTGAAGGGCTACGACGATGGTGACCGCTCGATCCCCGACTATGTGATCGAGAAGGCCCGTCGCGTGTTCGACCGCCACATCGCCTCGATCAAGATGTACTACAAGGCGGGCGGCCGCATCGCCATGGGCACCGATGCCGGCACGCCTCACAACCGGCACGGCGAGAATGCGCGCGAGCTCGAATATATGTGCGAGATCGGCGTCTCGACCCGCGATTCGCTGTTCTTCTCGACGGCGAGCGCCGCCGATCTGATGCGGCTCGGTGATCAAGGCAGGGTCAAGGAAGGCAACAGCGCTGACTTCGTCGTGTGCGACGGCGATCCGCTGGCCGACATCAAGCGGGCCGCGCGCAAGGAGCACCATCGTCTGGTGGTGAAGCGCGGAATCGTCGCCAAGGACAACCGCGCGGCGTTCGTCCGGCAAGCGACCCGCGTCGCGGCCGAGTAGCCGGGAGGGCGTGCCGGCCGCGGGGCCGCCGTGGACGACGTCCTGCTGATCCTGCTCGGGATCGCTTGGGCCATCGGCACGCCCATTCTTGCCATCGCAGCGCTGGTGCGCACATCGCGCCTGCGCGCCCAGAACGAGAGGCTCGCGGCCGATCTCGCCGCGATCCGGCGGCAAATGGCGGAAGGTGCGGCCCTGCCGCCGCCGTTCGAGGCGCCGGCGGCCGAGATTGCGCCGCCGCCTGCGCCGCCTTTCGTGCCCGAGCCCGCGCCCGCGCTCGACGAGATCATGCCGCTGCCGGCCCTGGCGCCTGCGCCCGTCCTCGAACCGGTCAAGGCCGGCTGGGAGCAGCGCCTGGGCGCACGCGCCTTCCTGTGGATCGGCGCGATAACCCTGGCGCTGGCGGCAGTCTTCCTCGTGCGCTACTCGATCGAGGAGGGATATCTCTCGCCCGAGATCCGGGTGATCCTGGCGGCGCTGTTCGGCTTCGCGCTGATCGGCGGCGCCGAGAAGGTGCGCCGGCGCGACGACCGGGTGGCCCAGGCCCTGGCCGCGGCGGGCGTCGCCGCCCTCTACGGGGCGTTGTTCGCGGCCGTGGCGCTCTACGAGATGATCTCCAAGATCGCGGCGGGTGGTGGCGCCGCAGCGCTTACCGCTTTTGCCATCGGCCTGTCGCTGCGCCACGGCATGCTCGTGGCGAGCCTGGCCTTCGTCGGCGGCTTCGTCAGCCCGGCCATCATCGGCAGCGATCCGCCCAACACGCCCGTTCTGTTCGGCTATCTCCTGGCGATCGCAGCCGGCACGCTCAGCGTGATCCGCGCGCGCGGCTGGTGGCCGCTCGGCTGGGGCGTGCTCGCGGGATCGGCGATCTGGACGCTGCTCTGGATGCTGTCGCTGGCGGGCGGCCTGCATTGGGTCGGCCTGTTCCTGGTGGCCGTGGCCGGCCTGTTCGTCTGGGCCACATGGCGGCGCCTGGGCGAGCGCGAGAATCCGCCGGTCGACGTCGCGGCCCTCGTCTGGGCGGCGCTCGGGCTGACGGGCTCCCTGCTGGTTGCTGTCATCATCCAGGATGAGGGCAAGCAGAGTGCGGGCTGGCTGGCGCTGGCCGCGCACGGCGCGGGCCTTTACGTGCTCGCCCGCTGGACTCCACGCTTCCAGTACGTGGCGGCGTTGGCGCCGCTCCTGTCGATCGCGGCGCTCGCCTTGTGGTGGGGCACGACGCGCGTCTCGGGCACGGGCTGGGACGCCGATCGCTTCGCCTGGACCACGATTCTGCTCGGCGGCTTCTACGCCGCGGGCGCCTTCGCGCTCCTGTGGAACGCTGGCCGGCCGGGCTTTTGGGCAGCGCTCTCGGTCTCCGCCGCGCTCGTCCATTTTCTTCTCTGCTGGTACGTGCTGCGCTCCGTCGCGACCACCACGCCGTGGGGCCTGATCAGCATCGGGCTTGCCGTGCCGTTCCTGGTCGGTGCCGAGCGGCTGGTCCGCTGGCGCGGAACGATGACCGGCGCCACCGAGGCGCTGGGTTTCCTGGCGGCAGGCGTGGTCTTTTTCATCGCCGCCGCCATCCCGCTCGAACTCCGCCGCGAATGGATCACCGTGGCCTACGCCATCGAATTCGCGGCGGTCGCGGCCATCGCCGCCCGGCTCGATCTTTTGGCCATGCGTCAGCTCTGCTGGCCGCTGCTCGCTGTGGTCGTCGTGCGCCTGGTGCTCAACCCCGAGATCCTGAAATATCCGCTGGGCGTCACGCCGATCCTGAACTGGATCCTGTGGGCCTACGGGATCTCGATCGCGGCACTCATGGTCGGCTTGCGCTTCCTGCGGCCGACGGGCGACGAGCGGTTGGTGCGTGCCACCGAGGCGGCCGTGGCGCTGCTCGTCTTCGTGCTGGCGACCCTGGAGGTGCGCAGCGTCTTCCAACCCGGCTCCATGGCGGCTGCAGACGCAGGCTTCCTGGAGCGGACGTTCTATGTGCTGGCGTGGGGCGGCTTCGCCCTTGCAGGGCTTTGGTTGGCACGCACCCGCCGCGATCCG
>DATHNU010000036.1:0-6819 GCA_035485695.1 Reyranella sp.
TGCATGCCTTCGACGACCTCGAGCTCGGTCTCCATGCTCTTGGCTTCCTCGATGGTGATCACGCCGTCCTTGCCGACCTTGTCCATCGCCTTGGCGATCATGTCGCCGATCGTCTTGTCGCCGTTGGCCGAGACGGTGCCGACCTGGGCGATCTCCGCACTGGTCGAGACCTTCTTCGAGCGGCCTTTCAGCTCCTCCATCACCCATTCGGCGGCGAGGTCGATGCCGCGCTTGAGATCCATCGGGTTCATGCCGGCGGCGACCGACTTGGCGCCTTCGCGCACGATCGCCTGGGCGAGCACGGTCGCCGTGGTGGTGCCGTCGCCCGCGGTGTCGGAGGTCCGGGTCGCCACTTCACGCACCAGCTGGGCGCCCATGTTCTCGAACTTGTCCGAAAGCTCGATCTCCTTGGCGACGGTGACGCCGTCCTTGGTGATGCGCGGCGAGCCGTACGACTTGTCGAGCACGACGTTGCGGCCCTTGGGGCCGAGCGTGACCTTGACCGAGTCGGCCAGGATATCGACGCCGCGGATCATGCGGGCGCGGGCGTCGCCGCCAAAACGTACTTCTTTCGCTGCCATGGTGCTGTTCCTTGTTCTTGATGCCTGGACGCTTAGGCCGGCGGGTATTACGCAGCCTTCTTCTTGGCGACGCCGATGGCGGCGACGGGCGAGCTGTCGATGACGCCCATGATGTCCGATTCGTTCATGATCAGCAGATCCTCGCCGTCGAGCTTGACCTCGGAGCCGGACCACTTGCCGAACAGGATCCGGTCACCCTTCTTGACGTCGAGCGGCACCACCGTGCCCCTCTCGTCCCGGGCGCCCGGACCGACGGCTATGATCTCGCCTTCCATCGGCTTTTCCTGGGCGGTGTCGGGAATGAAGATGCCGCCCGTCGTCTTGCCTTCTTGTTCGACGCGGCGAATCACCACGCGATCGTGCAGCGGCCTGAATTTCATGGGGTTCTTTCAATTGTCGAGGTTTTAAGGCGCGAGCGCCCGGCGCCCGTGACGCAACAGGTGGTTGAGATGTGGCTATCCTTGACCAACTAGCAAGCGATATCTCTCGAAATCGCTGCGTTTCTCCCGGTTTCGGCGGTTAGTTTCGGCCATCTGCTTCGACGATCGCGGTCCATTCCGACGGATCGACGTCGACGACCTGCTGAGTGGCGCTTGCCGCCGCCAGAGCCGGGAGATGCAGTAGGGTCGCCGTGCGCCGGAAAGCCACGAAGGAAAGACCGTCGATCTCCTCTTCCTCCGTCACGACGCGATAGGTCCCGGCGGGCTGCGCCTTGTCCAGCGCAGAGAGCGTGAAGGGGCGCCGGAAGGTGATCGTGGTCTCGGTGGTGCGCAATGGAACAGTTCCTCCTTGCCCTTTTGCCTCAAGTGATCCGGCAACGAAGACAATGCAATGAAGACCTTGTCGTTTGCCTTTTCGCAGCCAAACAATCGATTGGTGTTGCCTAAAACTCCCATTAGCATGGCGGCCTGGATTGTTATGGGAGATCGTCATGGCCGAGCGCCGTCAAACGCTGCGTAACCTCGCCAAGCTGCTGCCGTCAGGCGCCGCCGGCCTGTCGATGAGCCTGGCCGCGGCCGACGCTTCGGCCACGACCGCCCAGCCTGCGAAGGGGCCCGATTCGGTGAAGGATCGGTTGCAGGCGATCCGCGGCGACATTTCTAGCGCACTCGAGCAATACGCCACGGACGGCGAGCCGTTCGTCGCCGTCGATCCCGCGACCCGGCTTGCCTGGTGGGGCAATGGCGGTTGGCGCAATGGCGGCTGGCGCAACGGCGGCTGGGGCAATGGCGGCTGGGGCAACGGCGGCTGGCACAACTGGGGCAACGGTTGGCACAACTGGTAGGCCACAGCCGGTAGATCTGCGTCGTTTCTCAACGCCGTCAACGAGGATGCCATGACCCGCTCCAAACTGTTCGCTCTCGCCGCCCTGCTCTCCGCGTCCCTGTTGAGCGCGCCCTCGCAGGGCCAGCAACCGCCGGCGGCCGGCACCCGGCCACCCGCGGCGGCCCCGCAAGCCGGACAGCCTCCGGCCTACGGGCAACCGGGCGGCCAACAGGCTGGACAGGCCGCTGGACAACAAGGCGCCCCGTCCGCCGAAGGGCAGTCGCCGTCAGGCGAGGGTCCGCCGTGGCCGGTCATCGTGGTGACCAGCGTCGAGACGCTGCGCTCCCACATCAAAGGCCACCTCGAGATCATCCGCGTGCGTGGCCTGGTGACGTCGGGTGGCTGGACCGAACCGCACCTGCTGCCGATCACGCAGGGCGAGCCGCTCGACGGCGTGCTCGACCTCATCTTCCAGGCGCACTCTCCCGCCGGCGCCATGCCGCTCGGCCCGTTCATGCCAGTCGAGGCGATCCTGCCGATCGAGGCCGGCCATCCCTACAAGGCCGTGCGGGTGCGCGGCAGCACCAATGCGGTGACGCTCAAGACGATCCCAGGCTACATCGAGGCGCCGGGCTACGAAGAAGGCAAGGCGGCCAAGGAAGACTGCGCCAAGTGCCTGGGCAAGTACTTCGTGGCCAAGGGCGCCAACCCGCCGGCCGGCGTGGCGGCCGACCAGATCGTGCGCGAGGCCGACCTGCCCTGGGTGCTGCGCGTGATCAAGCCGAACGACGGCGTGCCGAGCTACACCTTCAATCCCAACCAGCTCACGCTCGTGCTGTCGGACGACGGCCGCATCGTCGACGCGGCGTGGGACTGACGTTTCCGAAGAGTTGAAACGATACCGCCTCATCCCGAGGAGCCGCGGCAGGCCGCGTCTCCTCAGGATGAGGTGGTTCTGTGGAACCCCGAATACGCTCCAGGGTGAGGCGACGCCCTAAACCAGGAAGCCGTGGCCTGACGCGGAATGCTCACCCAGCCCGTTTGGGGCGTCAACTGCCAGCCGCTGCTACTGCTGAGTGGTCCCGCCGCGCGCCGCCGGCTCGAGATTGTGGTCGGCCTGCAGATAGACTGTAACCACGAGAATGGCGACCGCCAGCGCGGCCCAGACCAGCCAGGGCGCAAAACCCACCTTCATCCTGTCACCGATGCTGCGGTGGACCGCCCTTGCCGGGGGGAGGACCGGGGCGCTCTTGCCCGGCAGCCATTTCAGCAGACGCGCGGCGATGGCGCCTGCATCCGTGGTCTTCCAGTCGCCTTCGGGCAGCCGGGCGATGGTCGCGGTGAAGGCCAGGAGCGCCGCCTCCTTCGACAGATCCGCCAATCGCGCGGCTTCCAACCATGGATCGAGGCCGAGCCGCGTCAACGCGGTCAGGACCGTGAGCGGCATGCCGATCTTCTCCTCGCCGACCGAGGCGAACAGGAAGTCGTTGTACTCGGAGTGGCCGAGGGAATATGCGGGACGCAAGGTCATGACGCCTCCAACAGATGAACCGGCGTCGGCGCCGCAGCGCGCGGCTGGCGCGCGCGAGGCGACATCTCGAGCAAGAGGTGGTGCTCTTTATCGGGCGAACAAGCAATAACTGGCGGGAATCGGCGGCGTTTCCCGCCGTCTGCCCGTATCAGCCCGTCACCGCTTTGGCTGGGAAGCGATGGCGCACCATTGCGACGGACTCGCAGACCCCCTGGGATTCCACAGGCCTTTCACCGCCGCATACACCGGCTTCGACGTGTTCAGGCACTGGACCGGATAGGTGCCGCCGCCGCCGGCCGGCGCGGTGGCCGGAATCGTGAAATTCACCGATGCGCTGGTCGCGTTGTTGTCGCTGAGCAGGCTGAACGTATAGTTGTTGGCGGGCGGGCTCGGCACGGGAACGAGGGAGTTCTGATAGTCGGGCGTGTATTCGAAGACGCAACTGCCCAGCAGGAAGCTGTAGCTGGCAGGGTCGGCGACCTGCAGCTGGTTGAGGGTGAACGCCGCTTGCTGGGTATCCGAGGTCACGCAGGTCGCCGGATATCCGGCGCAGCTATTCTCTATGCCGATGCCGATCTCGGAGAACCACAGCGGGGTGCCGGGAAACGCCGCCGCGAATTGCGGCAACCACGTTGCCAGCGTCACGCCGCCGGGACTGGCGGGCGGACTCGATCCCGGGTTTTGCGGATTGGTCGCGGCGATGTAGCGGTTGGCGAAGAAATTGGCCGGCAGGGCGGGAATGGTGACCGACTGGCTGTTGATCGTCGCAGTGAAGGCGCTTGTCGCGGCGAACGCCGCCTGGAGCTGTTGCGTCGGCACGATGCCGGGATTGACGGCGGGCGCGAACGACGTGGGCGATGCGATCGGCAACAGGGTGGCGACGCTGTTCTGGGCTTCGTAATAGAGGATCAGCTGTGCGACCTGCGCGATCTGCTGCGGCGTCGGACCGCCACCCTGGTTGAATTCGTTGGCGATCGTCCACAGCGCCACGGTGTTGCCGGCATAGCTGTTGGCATAGATTTCAGTCATCGCTGCATAAACGGCGTTGGCGCCCCAGCTCGACAGATTCGTGCAAAAGGAATTGTTGAACGGCACCGCGACCTTCAGGCCGAGGGCGGAGCAGGTCGCCAGGAATCCGGTATGATCGCGCTGCGGCGGCGGGTTCCAGTCATAGAGATGGATGAAGTTGATGCCGAGGTCGGCCATGTTCTGCAGATCGCCGCGCCCGCCCCCCGACGCTGACCAGAAGCCTTCGAAGTCCGAATTGAAGAAATCGGTATCGAAATATTTCTGACCCGGACCTTGGTTACCGTTGTAGTCGGTGGGTGCCGGTTGGTAGCAGACGCCTTGTATCGGGTTTGGGATGCCAGAGATATCGACCGCCATGCGCCCTCCTCGCCGATTGCTTCCGATCAGGTGGCGAGATTATTGGGGGTAATCTCCAATAGGTTGCAATTCAAAAAGACATGCACCCACGCACGCGGCCATCGATGGTTCGTGGCGGACGGACCCCTGCGGTCCGATCGGTTCTAAGCCGCGCCGCGTAGCCCGCGAACCACGAACGTATTGAGCCGCTTGGCAAACGCTGCGGGATCGGCAGGTACCTCGCCGTCGAGGATGTGGGCCTGGTCGAGCAGCAGCGCGGCGATGTCCGAAACATCGGTCTCGCGCTTGTCGCCGAGCGCGGCGGTCAGCGCCTTCACGAGATCGTGGCCCATGTTGAGTTCGAGGATGGGCTTGGCGCCGGTACCGCGATTCTGGCGCGCCAGCAGGCGTTCCAGCTCGCGGTCGCGACCTTGCGCGCTGGCGACCAGACAGGCGGCACTTTCCGTCAGCCGCTGCGAGGCGCGCACTTCGGAGACCTGCTCGGCCAAGGCGTCCTTGACGGCCTTGATGACCGCAGCGTCCTCGTCGGATGCGGGCTTCTGCCCGGCCGCCTGATCGAGAAGCGGCACCAGCGCGAAATCGACGTCGCCCTGGCTCAGCGACTTGAGCGGCTTGCCGTCGAAGTCCTGCGGCATCATCGTCCAGAAGGCGTCGATCGGATCGGTCAGCAGCAGGACCTCGATGCCGCGCGCGCGGGCGGCCTCGAGCTTGGGATTGGATTTCACCCGTTCCGCACTCTCGCCCACGAGATAGTAGATCTCGGTCTGGTTGGGCTTGAGGTCCGCCACGTACTGCTTGAGCGAGCGCAGGCCGTCGCCCGCCGTCGTGACGAAGCGCGCGAGCGCCAGGAGCTGGCCGCGGCGTTCCTGCTCCTCGTACAGACCTTCCTTCAGCACCGGGCCGAAGGCGGTCCAGATCTTGGTGTAGGTGTCGGGGTCCTTGTCCGCCGTGCTCTCGAGCTCGCTGATGACCCGCGTGACCAGGCCGTTGCGGATCTGCGTCACCTGCGGATTGTTCTGCAGCATCTCGCGCGAGATGTTGAGCGGCAGGTCCTCGCTGTCGACGACGCCGCGCACGAAGCGCAGCCAGGGCGGCAGCAGGTCGGCGTCGTCGGTGATGAAGACGCGCCGCACATAGAGTTTTATCCGGCCCTTGCGGCTGGGATCGCCGAGATCGAAGGGCGGCGTCGATGGCACGAACAACAGCACGGCATAGGACTGCCGACCCTCCACCTTGTAATGGAGCGTGAGTGCAGGCTCGTCGAAGGCCATGGCGATCGAGCGGTAGGCCTGCGTGTAGTCCTCCGGTTTGACCTCGGACTTCGCGCGCTGCCACAGGGCGCTGGCGGCATTGACCTGCCGGGCCTCGCCCTTGTCGTCGACGAGCTCGATGGGGAAGAGGATATGGTCGGAATAGGTGCGCACAAGGCGCTCGAGCTCGAACGGCTCGAGGTACTTCTTGGCATCCTCCTTGAGATGGAGCCGGACCTCGGTGCCGCGCGGCACCCGGCTGGCCTGCTCTTCGCTCGCCGGCGCCAGCTCGAAGCCTGCGCCACCGGACGAGGTCCATACCCAGGCATCGGCTGCGCCGGCGTGACGGCTCACGACTTCGATGCGGTCGGCGACCATGAAGGCGGCATAGAAGCCCACGCCAAACTGGCCGATCAGGCCGGCCCCTTCCTTGGCCTCGGCCAGCCCCTTCAGGAAGGCCCTGGTGCCGGAGCGCGCGACGGTGCCGAGATTGTCCAAAAGCTCCTGGCGGTCCATGCCGATGCCGGTGTCGGCGACGGTGAGCGTGCCGGCCGCCTTGTCGGGCACGAGGCGGATCACGAACCTGTCGGCGCCCGCCAGAAGCTCCGGCTTGGCGATCGCCTCGTAGCGCAGCTTGTCGCAGGCGTCGGAAGCGTTGGAGACGAGCTCGCGCAGGAAGATGTCGGTCTCGGAATAGACCGAATGAACCATCAGGTTCAGGAGTTCGGCGACCTCCGCCTGGAAGGCATGGGTCTCGGCCGGTGCGCCTGCGACGTCCATCTGCATCCTCTCTAGGGGTAGAATG
>DATHNU010000037.1:0-3642 GCA_035485695.1 Reyranella sp.
ACGACATGCAGGCCCTTGCCGCCGGTGGTCTTGCAGAAGGTTTTTAGGCCCAGCGCCTCCAGCCGCTCGGCCACCGCCCGCGCGCCCTTGATCACCTCGGCGAAGCCCAGGTCGGGCGCGGGATCGAGATCGAACACCAGCCGGCCCGGCAATTCGGGCTCATCGGGCTGGCAATTCCAGGGATGCAGCTCGGTGGCGCCGATCTGCGCCGCCGCCGCCAAGCCCTCGACCCTGTCGATCTGCAGGTAAGGCTTCTTGTCGCCTTTGACCTTCACCTCTTCCATGAGGTCGGAACTGCCCGGCATGGCGTGGCGCTGGAAGAACGTCTGGCCGGCGATACCGTCGGGCGTGCGCACCAGGGAGCACGGCCGGCCTTTTATGTGATCGATCATCCAGTCGCCGACCGCCTCGTAGTACTGCGCCAGCTCGAGCTTGGTGACCGGGGGCTGTTCGTCCGGCCACAAAGGCTTGTCGGGATGCGAGATCGCCACGCCCATGACCGTGGCCGGCCCGGACGATTTGGCGGCGCCCGCCTTGGGCATCGCTGTCTTGCGCGTCGTTGTCTTGCCGGTCGTTGTCTTGGGCACGGGCTTGGCCATCTTCGCCTCCGTCGACTTGACGGGTGTCTCCGCCTCGACCTCGTCGGCCGGCTTGTCCTCGCGCAGCCCCTTGAAGGCGGCCTGGCGCACATTGCCGCCGCCGGTCCAGCCGGCGAACTCGATCTCGGCCACCAGCTCGGGCCGCGTCCAATGACTGTTGCGTTCGGGGGGCGGGCTGGCGCCGGCGGCGAACGGGCTGGTCTTGCTTTCGACCGCCCGAAGCTTGGGCAGCAGCTGGCGAATCTCCGCTTCGCCGAAACCGGTGCCCACCTTGCCGACATAGACCAGCTTCTTGCCGCGATGGACGCCCACCAGCAGGGAGCTCACTTTCTTGGCTTCGCTGGTCCAGCCGCCGATCACCACCTCATGGCCGGCGCGGGACTTGATCTTCAGCCAGCTTGCGCCGCGGCCCGATCGGTAGGGCGCGGCGAGCTCCTTGGAGATGATGCCTTCGAAGCCCATGCGCGACGCCGATTCCAGGACGGCCACGCCCGAGGTCTCGAAATGCTCGACATAGCGCAGCGCCTGATGCTTGCCCTTGAGCCCGTCCAGCAGCTTCTCGAGCCGCGCCTTGCGCTCGCTGAGCGGCAGTCCCCGCAGATCCTCGCCGTCGGCGAAAAGGAGATCGAAGGCGAAAAAGACCAGGGCCTCCGACTTGCCCTCCGAAAGCGCTGCTTGCAGAGCGCCGAAATCCGGCACGCCGCTTTTGTCGAGCGCCACGGCCTCGCCGTCGATCATGCAGTCCGGCAAGCGCTTGGCCTGCTGGGCGATGGCGGTGAATTTCTCCGTCCAGTCGAGCCCCTTGCGCGTGCGCAACGTCGCCTTGCCATCGCCGACGCGCAACTGCAGGCGATAGCCGTCGAACTTGACCTCGTGCGCCCAGCCAGACCCGCCGGGCGGCTGCTCGACCAGCTTGGCGAGCTGCGGCTCGACGAATTTCGGTATCGCCGAGACCTTGCGGGCCTTGACCTTGGAGGGCGCGATCGCGGCCTTCTCGCCGCCGTCCTTCTTGTTGCTCTCCCACACCGCGCCGGCCGCCCGCTTCTTGCCGGTCATGAACGGCGTCGGCGCGCGCCCCTTGCCGAGCGCGATCTCCTTCAAGGTCCGTCCCGAGGCGACCGACTTGGGGTCTTCCAGAAGCGCATCCTCGTCGCCCTCATGGGCGAACTGGTCGCGATGCTTGATCAGCAGCCAGTTGGTGCGCTTGCCGCCCCCGCTTCGACCTTTATCGCGGTCCCATTTCATGCGCACCAGCACCCAGCTGCCGTGCAGGCGTTCGCCCTCAAGGATGAACTTGAAGTCGCCCTTCTTCAGGCCTTCATGCGGATCACCTTGCGGCAGCCAGTAGCCGCGATCCCACAGCTGCACCGTGCCGCCGCCATACTGGCCTTCGGGAATGGTGCCCTCGAAGTCGCCGTAGTCGAGCGGATGGTCCTCGACCTCGACGGCCAGCCGCTTGACCGTGGGATCGAGCGACGGTCCCTTGGTCACCGCCCACGACTTGAAGGTGCCGTCGAGCTCCAGCCGGAAATCGTAGTGCAGCCGCGTGGCGTCGTGGCGCTGCACCACGAAGCGCAGGGCCTTGCCGGACGTGACGGTCGCCTTGCCGGACGGCTCCTCGGTCTGGCTGAAGTCGCGCTTGGCGCGATAGGTGGCGAGACTGTCCTTGCTCTCTTTGCGCATGGCCTCACCGCGGTGGGTTCACCAGTTTCTCCCGATCCCAGACTTTATGCTTCTTGGCGACGGCAATGAAGGCATCGAGCCCGCGCCCATTCTCCAGCGAAATCACGCCGAGCTTGGCGCCGGGTTCCACCCCCGCTCTGTCGAGCAAAGGTCGTGCCTCCGGGGTGAAGCCGATGGCCTTGAGATGCCCGAAGGCATCGCGCACCCAATTGACCGCGGCGGCCATGTCCAGGAGCGCCTTCGTGCCGTCGCCGGAGGGCAGCAGCACCACCGCGTCGAACAGCACCGAGGGGCCGCCCTCGACCGTCATGTCGGGCTCGAGCCCGTTGCCCTTGAGCTTGCCGATCCTGGGCGCCACCAGCTTGAGGCTGGCACCCTCCTTCTTGAGCGCCGCCTGCAGCCGCTTGACCGCGGCGCCGTCGCTGCCGTCGGTGACCAGGGCCGCGACCGTGCGGCCCTTCAGCGTGGCCGGCGCCTTGGCAACGAGGCTGAGCGCCGGCGACGGCGGCAGGTCATCGCGCGGCTTCACGGCCGGCGCGATCTTCTCGGCCTGGCCTTGCATGCCCATCGACTGGGCGACCCTCTGGCCGAGCTCCGGCGAGATCAGGTCGAGATGGCCCAGCATGCGCTGGCGAATCGCCACCGTGACCACCTTGCTGAGCTCGAAGGTGAAGGCGCTGACGATGTGGCCTTGCTCCGGCGGGGTCATCGACTTCCAGAACTGCCGCGCCTGCGAATAGTGGTCGGCGAAGGATTCCGGCCGCTGCCGCAGCTTCGGCCCGGCATTGGGATCGGGGAAGCTTGTAAAGCCGCGCACCGGGTTCTCGCGCGGGCTGGCGGGATCGAGCGAGTTGGGCTCGTAGGCGACGCGGCCCGGCGGCACCTGCATGCGCATATGGCCGTCGCGCTGGAAATTGCGCATCGGGCAGACCGGCCGGTTGATGGGGATCTCGTGGAAGTTGGGCCCGCCCAGCCGGATCAGCTGGGTGTCGAGATAGGAGAACAGCCGGCCCTGCAGCAGCGGATCGGGCGTGAAGTCGATGCCCGGCACGATACTGCCGGGATGGAAGGCGATCTGCTCGGTCTCGGCGAAGAAATTGACCGGGTTCTGGTTCAGCACCATGCGGCCGATCGGCGTCAACGGGATGATCTCCTCGGGGATGATCTTGGTCGAATCGAGGATGTCGAAGTCGAGCTTGTCGGCGGTCTTCTGGTCGAACGCCTGGATGTTGAGCGTCCATTCCGGAAAATCACCCTTGTCGATCGACTCCCAGAGATCGCGCCGCGTGTAGTCGGGATCGGCGCCGGCGATCTTCACCGCCTCGTCCCACAGGGTCGAGGCCGCGCCGATGCTGGGCCG
>DATHNU010000038.1:0-14358 GCA_035485695.1 Reyranella sp.
CGAGCTCGACGACATCTCGGGCGTCGGCCAGACCAAGGCGGCGCACGCGCTCACCCCCAACATCCCCGGCGCCCGCCACGTCCACTGGGAGCAGCCGCGGGTCGGCCACTACGGCATCTTCAACGGCCGCAAGTGGCGCGAACAGATCATGCCGCGGGTGCGCGACTTCATCCGCGACAACGACATGCGCTGAGCGTCCAAGCGAGGGAGGCATCGTGCCGGATGTAATTCCCCATCTGCGGTATGCCGACAAAGCCGAGGAGGCCGCGGCCTTCTATGTGTCGCTATTGCCTGATTCGCGCATCGACAGCGTGACGGCCCTGCCTGCCGACAGCCCGAGCGGCCCCGCCGGCTCGGTCAAGGTCGTGGAATTCACGCTGCAGGGCCGGCCCTTCCTGGCGATCAATGCCGGCCCCTCGATCCATTCAACCACGCCGTCTGCTTCGTCATCACGTGCGCCGACCAGGTCGAGATCAATCGGCTGTGGAAGGCGCTATCAGATGGGGAGCCGATCGAACAATCCGGCTGGCTGAAGGATCGCTACCGCGTCTCCTGGCAGATCGTGCCGGCCGTGCTCGCAGAGATGATGAAGGACAGGGCCCGTGCAAAACGTGTGGCAGAAGCCAGCTCGGCATGGTCAAGCTCGACATTGCAGGCCTGCAGAAGGCGTACGACGCCGGCTAAGCCGGCAACCCGCGCGGCGGCGGGAACGTTCTAGCCCCATGGATCTCGAACCTCAATTGACCAACGCGGCCAACGCAGCCGTCGCCGTGGTCACGACCTACGGCCTGCGCGTCGTGGGCGCCATCGTCATCCTCGTCGTCGGCTGGGTGGCCTCGCGCATCCTCTACACGGCCGTGGTGCGCCTTTGCGAGAAGTCGCCGCGCATCGACCGCACCGTGGTGCTCTTCCTCGGCAACGGCGTCCGCTATGCCGCGCTGGTATTCACCTTCGTCGCCGTGCTGACGACCTTCGGCATCGCCACCACGAGTTTCGTCGCCGTCCTGGGCGCACTCGGCATCGCCATCGGCCTCGCGCTGCAGGGCACGCTCAGCAATCTCGCCGCCGGGATCATGCTGGTGCTGTTTCGGCCATTCCATATCGGCGACCGCATCGAGACCGGCGGCGTCGCCGGCAGGACCTGCATGATCAACCTGTTCTACACGGAGATCGATGGCGACGATAACGCGCGCATCATCATCCCCAACGGCAAGCTGTGGGGCGAGATCGTGCGCGTGCCGAGCCACAACGATACGGCGCGCATCGACCTCGCCTACCCGCGGCCGGCCAACGACGATATCGGCGCCGCCATCGGCCGCCTGAAGGACCTGATCGAGCGCGACAAGCGCGTGATGCGGGTGGACGACATCGGCGTCGAATCGATCGGCGACGGCAATTACACCCTGGCCGCCCATGTCTGGGTCAATCGGCGGGACGAGAGAGCGGTAAAATACGACCTCAATCGCACGGTGAAGGAAGAGTTCGAGCGGCGGACCCCCAAAGCCGCCCCCGCCGCGGTGGAGCGCCGCGCCGGATAGGGCTAGCATCGCGGGCATGGACACACCCGTCGCCATCGCCACCAGACTTCCCGTCGAGATTTCCGATTGGACAGCGGCACCATTCGAGCTCAAGGGCGAGACGGTGTTCGCCATCGGTGACGTGCATGGCTGCGCCGACGAGTTGCGCGTCCTCCTGGACGCCATTGGCGGATTGGCGGCGCACAGCAGCGGCAAGCGGCGCCTGGTCTATCTCGGCGACATGATCAATCGCGGGCCAGACAGCGTGGGCGCGCTCGAGCTGTGGGCGGCCGACGAGGCGGCGCACGGTGTCGACCATGTAGACCGGCTGATGGGCAACCACGAGATCATGATGATGCTGGCCGTGATTGGCGGCCCGCATGCGCACAAGGCCGAGAGCCTGTGGCTCAGCAAACGCATGGGTGGCCAGCTGCTGCTCGACCAGATGCGCGCCCGCGCCAGTGCGCCGGCGGCGCCACCCGGCCAGGCGCTGCTCAAGACGGCGCTGGGCGAGGGCATCGTGCATCGCCTCTATGGCATGCGCTCGCATGTCAGGCTGGGCAATACGCTGTTCGTCCATGGCGGGCTCGATCCGCACGCCGATCCCGACGAGTTCCTGACCCGACCCTGGACGATCTTCACCGAAGCGCGCTGGGCCTGGATCAACCACGGCTTCCTCGACTGGAAGGCCGGCTTCGGCGGCACCTTGGTGGTGCACGGCCATACCCCGCCGGACAAGCACAAGGCGATCAGTGGCATGGAAGATCCGCACCTCTTCGAGGGCGATCGGCTGGGCCTGGATGGCGGCAGCGCCCGCACCGGCATCGTCGCCGCCGCCGAAATCCAGAACGGCCGCTACCGCATCCTCAAGGCCGGCCGAGCCTTCGAAACGCCGATTTCCTCCGACGAGGCGTAGGCGGCAATTTTTCCACCTGCCGTGTCGGAATCCGCCTCCGTCGTTCGTCCTAGGCTATATCGAGGTCAATCCACCCATGCTGTACGCCATCCTTTGCTACAATTCCGAAGACGCCATCGGCTCGTGGTCCAAGGACTATCACGACCAGACCATGGCTCGTCTGGCCGTGGTCCAGGACAAGCTCGACAAGCAGGGAAGGCTGGGCCCGGTCGCCCGCCTGCTGCCGACCACCGCCGCCACGACCCTGCGCAAGGGCCGCGAGGACATGGTGATCGACGGGCCTTTCGCTGAAACCAAGGAGCAGCTTCTGGGCTTCTTCATCGTTGACTGCGCCTCGCTCGATACCGCCATCGACACGGCCAAGGACCTCGCCAAGGCCAATCCCGGGACCGGCAGCTATGAGATCCGGCCGATCGCGGAGCTGCATGACCATCGCCTCGCCGAGCAGAGGAAGCCCGCGGCGTGAATGATCTCGGCTGGATCGACGCGGTCCTGGCCTCGGCCCGTCCCCAGGTGATGGGGGCACTGCTGCGCTATTTCCGCGATCTCGATACCGCCGAAGAAGCCTTCCAGGAGGCCTGCCTGCGGGCGCTCAGGGTGTGGCCGCAGAACGGCCCGCCGCGTGATGCCGCGGCCTGGCTGATCCTTGTCGGCCGGAACGCGGCGATGGACGACGTGCGGCGACGGGCCAAGCAGGTGACGCTGCCTGACGAGGCCACGCTCTCCAATCTCGACGATGCCGAGAGCGAGCTCGCCGACAGGCTCGACGGCGCGCACTACCGCGACGACATACTGCGGCTGCTGTTCATCTGCTGCCATCCCGAACTGCCGGCCACGCAGCAGATCGCGCTGGCGCTGCGCATTGTCTGCGGCCTGTCGGTGAAGCAGATCGCACGCGCCTTCCTGGTGGGCGAAGCCGCCATGGAACAGCGCATCACCCGCGCCAAGGCGCGCATCGCCCAGGCCAACGTGCCGTTCGAGGCGCCGGGCGCGCCGGAGCGCGCCGAGCGGCTGGCCGCCGTGGCGGCCATGATCTACCTGGTGTTCAACGAGGGCTATTCGGCGCCGGGCAGCGAAGCCAAATCACGCGCGATCCTGGCCGAGGAAGGCATCTGGCTGGTGCGTCTGCTGTTGCGCGTCTTCCCGGCCGAGCCGGAGGTCATGGGTCTCGCCGCGCTGATGCTGCTGCAGCAGGCGCGCGCCGCGGCCCGCTTCGACGATGACGGCAACATCGTGCTCCTCGAGGACCAGGACCGCAGCCGCTGGAACCCCAAGCGCATCGCCGAGGGCCTGGCGCTGATCGACAAGGCCATGCGCCATCGCCGTCCCGGCCCCTATCAGGTCCAGGCCGCCATCGCCGCCCTGCATGCCCGCGCCCGGCAGGCCGAGGACACCGACTGGGCGCAGATCGACCTTCTCTATGCCAACCTCGAAAGGCTGCAGCCTTCGCCCGTTGTGACGCTCAATCGCGCCGTGGCCGTGAACAAGATCCGCGGCCCAGCAGCCGCCCTGGCCATGATCGAGCCGCTGGACGACCGGCTTGCCAGCTATTTCTACTTCCACGGGGTGAAGGGCGCCCTGCTGCAACAGCTCGACCGCCGCGCCGAGGCCCGCAAATCCTTCGACCGGGCGATTTCCCTCGCCCACACGCCGGCCGAGGCCGCCCATATCCGCCAGCATCTCGACCATCTGGACAAGGAACGGGCTTAGCTCATTCTCTTCGGACCGCGGCCCTCCAGGCCCGCTCATGGTGGAGCGCGCCATTCCGGGCGCGCTCCCAGCAAAGAATCTTCGAGGTCATGTCGGCTCGACACCCGGTCGGTCGTCCTTGGGGCAGGTTCAACCAAGGAGACCGTCATGACTCAAGCAAATCCCCCGGTCCTGGGCGGCGTCGCGCCCTATCTTGGCGTCAGCAATGCCGGCAAGGCGGCCAACTTCTACGCCAAGGCGTTCGGCGCCAGCGAAGTGGCGCGCCTGCCGCCCGACCAGAAGGGGCGCTATCTGCACATCCATCTCGTGGTCAACGGCGGCTCGGTGATGCTGGCCGACGCCTTCCCCGACCATGGCCATCCGCTGGAAACACCCGGCGCCTTCCTGCTCCATCTCCAGGTCGACGACGTCGACGCCTGGTGGAAGCGCGCGATCGAGGCCGGCGCCGAGGTGCTGCTGCCGGTCCAGGAAATGTTCTGGGGCGACCGCTACGGCCAGCTGCGCGACCCGTTCGGCATCAAATGGTCGATCGCCACGCCCATCAAGAAGAGCTGACCATGAATTCCCGCACGGCCCTGTGGACGGGCCGCGTGCTGAGCGGCATCGCGGTCCTGTTCCTGATCTTCGACGGCGCCATCAAGCTGGTGCCGATCCAGCCGGTCACCGACAGCCTGCGCGAGCTGGGTTATCCCGCGACCGATTCCTTCGCCCGCTTCCTGGGCATCGTGACGTTGCTCTGCACCGCGCTCTATGCATGGCCACGCACCGCGCTACTGGGCGCGGTGCTGCTGACCGGACTCATGGGTGGCGCGATCGCCAGCCACCTTCGGCTCGGCGACCCGTTGTTCAGCCATACACTGTTCGGCGTCTGGCTCGGCCTGTTCTTCTGGGTGGGGCTGTGGCTGCGCGACGAGCGGGTGCGGCGCGTGATGCCGATGCTTGCCTGAGCGTCAGCCGAGCAGAGACGTGATCTGTTCAGCCAACTGCTTCTGCAGGTAGGGCTTGGAAAGCCGCGGCAGCTCGAAGCTGGCGCGCACGGGCAGGTCGGCATAGCCGGTGGCCAGCAGGATCGGCAGGTCCGGACGCAGCTTGCGCGCCGCTTCGGCAAGCTGCAGGCCGGTCATGCCGGGCATGGCGTAGTCGGTGATCATGAGGTCGACGGGCTTGTCGTTCTTCAGCACTTCCAGCGCGGCCGGACCCGACGGCGCCTTGATCACCGTGTGCCCGAGATCCTCGAGCAATGAGGCGGTGCTGAGGCTGATCAGGAAATCGTCGTCGACGAACAGGACCGTCGCCTGCCGCTTCGACGCGCCGACGCCATCGGCCGGCTCCAGCGTCACCGCCGCCGACGAGCCGTTGGCGACCGGCAGCCACAGTTCCGCGCGCGTGCCGCGACCGATCTCGCTGGAGAGCCGCAACGCGCCCTTCAACTGCAGGGCCAGCCCGTGGATCATCGAGAGGCCGAGCCCTGTTCCCTTGCCGACCTCCTTGGTCGAGAAGAAGGGCTCGATGGCGCGCGCCAGGGTCTGCGGATCCATGCCGCGGCCGGTATCGGACACGGTGAGACGTACGTAGCGCCCGCGCGCCAGGTCGCGCCCTTCGCTCGCCAGCTCCGCAGACAGGGCAACCTTGAGCGTGCCGCCATCGGGCATGGCATCGCGGGCATTGACCGCAAGGTTGAGCAAGGCGAGTTCGATCTGGTTGTGATCCGCCAGGGCCGACGGCAATCCGGTCGGCAGGTCGAAATCGATGGCGATCGAAGGGCCAATGGAACGGCCCAAAAGATCGCCCATGCCGCGCACCAGTTCGGCGAGGTCGGTCGGCCGAGGCTCGAGCGCCTGGCGGCGGGCGAAGGCGAGCAGGCGCTGGGTCAGCGATGCGCCGCGCTGGGCGCCCTGCGTCGCGCCATCGATCAGCCGCTCGATGCCAGGATCGGCCGGCAGCCGCTTGCGCAGAAGTTCGAGATTGCCCAGCACGGCCGTCAGCAGGTTGTTGAAATCGTGCGCCACGCCGCCGGTGAGCTGGCCGATCGATTCCAGCTTCTGCATGTGGCGGAGCTGCTCCTCGGTACGAGCGCGCTCGGCGATCTGCGCCACCAGCTCGTCATGGGCATGCTGGAGCTGGGCGGTGCGCTCCTCGACCCGCCGCTCGAGCTGATCGTTGGTCTGCTGCAGGCGCAGTTCGCTCTGTCGCAAATCCTCGAGCAGCGAGCGGGTCTCGTGTTGGCGGCGGCGACCCTTGACCGTCGCGCGCGCCACGCTCAGCAGCGTCGTCGGATGGAAAGGGCGTTCGATGAACGATACGTTGCCCAGCGCCTCCAGCCAGCGCGCCGCAATGGGATTGCGCTCCGGGCCGCCGCCATGGTCGGTCACCAGCACGAAGGGCAGATCGGACCAGGCGGGCTGGCCGGCCAGCCACAAAGAGAGCGGCTTGAGGTCGGCGACCCGGATCGCCTCCTCCGTTATCAGGACGAAAGCCACGTCGTCGTCCAGAACCTCGATGAGTCCGGGAAGATCGCGGCAGGCAAGGCAGGCAACGTCGGCCTGCTCGATGAGCGAAGCGGCGACCGCGGAATCACGACCGCGCGGCGCCAGGACGAGGGCGCGCAGGGACCGTGCCGGGACGGCGGAGGTCAATCGCCCGTCGCCAGCCGTGGCGGGATCCGATCGCCGGTCATCACGGGCGTTCCCCGCAAAATGCCATGGAACTGGGCGAGAGGTTCACCGACATGCAGGCCATCGTTGATCCAGAACTCGCGGATCGTGTCCTCGTGCTTGCCGGTGCGCTTCTTGATCACCGACATGGCGCGGCGTACCGAGCCTTCGGCCTCGAAGAAGCGCAGCAGGATCACCGCGTCGGCCAGGTAGGTGACGTCGACCGGCGTCTTCATGTCGCCGACCATGCCGTGCTGCGCCACCGTGAGGAAGGTCGAGACGCCGCGACGGTTGCAGTATTGCAGCAGCTCATGCATGTGCAGGATCAGCGAGTTCTCCTGCGGCATCGCCGCCTGGTAACCGTTGAGGCTGTCGATCACCACCGTCCGGACCTCGCCATCCTGCGCCGCGTCGCGCACGGTCTGGGAGAACTCGCCGGGCGACAGCTCGGCAGCATCGAGCTGCGTGATCAGGAGACGGCCGGTGTCGCGCATGGCAGCGAGGTCGAAGCCCAAGGGCTTGGCGCGGTCGAACAGCAGCCCCAGCTCCTCGTCGAAGATGAACATGGCCGCTTTGCCGCCGCTGCGGATCGCCTGAGCCACGAACTGCAGGGTGATCAGGCTCTTGCCCGCGCCCGCTGGCCCCAGCAGCAAGGTGCTGGAACCCTGCTCGATGCCACCGCCCAGCAGCCCGTCGAGACCGGCGATGCCGCTGGTCACGCGGTTGCGGGTGAAGTTGCTCCGGTGCTCCGCCGCCACCAGGCGCGGGAAGACGTGCGCGCCGCCGTGGCGAATGACGAAGTCGTGGAAACCGCCACGGAAGCTTTGCGCGCGATACTTGATGACGCGCAGCCGACGACGCTCGGCGCCGTAGTCTGGCGTCATCTCCTCGAGCCGGATGACGCCCGCGGCGACGCTGTGCACCGTCTTGTCGAGCGTGTCGGCCGTCAGGTCGTCGAGCAGCAGCACGGTCGAGCCGTGGCGCGCGAAATAGTGCTTCAGCGCCAGGATCTGGCGACGGTAGCGCAGCGAACTCTGCGCCAGCAGACGGATTTCCGACAGCGAATCGACCACGACGCGCGAGGCCTTGGTGCGCTCGACCGCCTCGAAGATCACCCGCGTGGTCTCGCCGAGCTCGAGATCGGACGAATAGAGCAGGCTTTGATGCTGGTCGGAGTCGAGCACACTCTCGGGTGGCACCACCTCGAAGATCTCGATGTCCTTACCCAATTTCCAGCCGTGCGACTCGGCTCCCGCTCGCAACTCTTGCTCGGTTTCCGAGAGCGTGATGTAAAGGCCGCGCTCGCCCGCGGCCGCTCCCTGTAACAGGAAGCTCAGCGCCATGGTGGTCTTGCCGGTCCCTGGGCTGCCTTCCAGGAGGAAAATCCGACCGACGGCCAATCCACCCAACAAAATGTCGTCCAGACCGGGCACCCCGGTCCGAGCTTTGGGGATCGCCCCGCTCATCGTCCTTCTCCAGCTCGTTGCCTTTCAACGGGCGAAAGTGCGCGCGGATCTCGGCGCCGCGGCACGACCTTCATAACGCTCGAGCGTTTTGCGGGTTCCGGGCAGGAAAGCCTAACGGGCGTGAGCCTGCAGGATCTCGATAAACGCCGCCCCATAGCGTTCGAGCTTGGTGTCGCCGACACCGTGGATCTCGCGCATGGCGCGCGGGCTTGCCGGCCGGTGGGTCGCCAGCTCGATCAGGGTGCGGTCGGAGAACACGACATAGGCCGGCACCTTCTGCGCCTGCGCCAGCCTGGTGCGCAGCGCCTTCAGCGCCTCGAGCAGGACCGCGTCGGCGTCGCCCACGATGGCCGCGGCTGTTGCGGCGCGCTTGTCGCGGCGCGAGCCCTTGCCAGCGGCGCCGGAGGAAAGATCCTTGCGCAGCTCGATGCTGGCTTCGCCCTTCAGCACGCGCCAGCCTTCGTCGGTGACCCACCAGCGGCCATGCTCCATCAGGTCCTGCGCGATCAGGCCGATGGCCGAGAGCTGGCGGTAGATCGAGCGCCACTCGGCAGCCTTGCGGCCCGATCCGACGCCGAAGGTCGGCAGCCGGTCGTGGTTGAACTTCAGCACGTTCTCCGTGCGTTCGCCCAGCAGGATGGCGATCAGGTGCTCCATGCCGAAGCGCTCGCCGGTACGCAGGATGGCCGACATGGCCTTCTGCGCATCGATCGTGCCGTCGAACCGTTCGATGCCTTCCTGGCAGAGATCGCAGTTGCCGCACGTCTCCGACGCCTCACCGAAATAGGCGAGCAGGGTCTGGCGGCGGCAACGCGGCGCCTCGGCCAGCGACAGCAGCGCGGTCAGGCGCTGTCGTTCGATGCGCTTGCGCTCGTCCGACGTCTCGCCCTGCTCGATCTGCAGGCGGCGAAGCTGCATGTCGCCCAGGCTGTAGAGGGTCAGTGTATCGGCCGGCAGGCCGTCGCGACCGGCGCGGCCGATCTCCTGGTAATAGGCCTCGACATTGGCCGGCAGGTCGGCATGGCAGACGAAGCGCACATCGGGCTTGTCGATGCCCATGCCGAAGGCGACCGTGGCGGTCATCACCACGCCGTCTTCCTGGTGGAAGGCATCCTGGTTGGCATCGCGCACCGCCTTGTCGAGGCCGGCATGGTACGGCCGAGCGTGTACGCCGGCCGCCGTGAGGGCGGAGGCCAGTTCCTCGACCTTGCGGCGCGAGGCGCAATAGACGATGCCGCTTTCACCTTCATGATCGCGTACGAAGCCCAGCACCTGGCGCGCCGAACGTTCCTTGGGCTTGAAAGCGAGCCTGAGGTTCGGCCGATCGAAGCTTCTGATGAACACGCGCGGCGGCGCCGGAAACAGCTTGTCGACGATGTCGCCGCGCGTCGGCGTATCGGCCGTCGCCGTCAGCGCCAGGGTCTGCAGGCGGCCGCCGATCTGGCGCGCGACGTTGCCCAGCGACAGGTACTCCGGCCGGAAATCGTGGCCCCACTGCGAGACGCAGTGCGCCTCGTCGATCGCCATCAAGGTGACATCGCTTTCCGCCAGCATCTCGACCGTGTCGGGTCGCGCCAGCCGCTCGGGCGCGAGATAGAGCAGGCGAAGCTCGCGCCGGCGCAACAGACCGAGCACGCGCGCATTCTCGGCGGGTTCGTTGTTCGAGTTCAGGCTGCCGGCCGCGACGCCGGCAGCGCTGAGGGCGCGCACCTGGTCACGCATCAGCGCAATCAACGGCGACACGACCAGCGTAAGCCCCGACCGGGCGACGGCGGGAAGCTGATAGCACAGCGACTTGCCGCTGCCGGTCGGCATCACCGCCAGCACGTTCTCGCCGTCGAGCACCGCGCGTACGATCTCCTCCTGGCCGGGCCGGAAGGCGCTGAAGCCGAAGACGGAGTGCAGCAGGCTCGATGCGTTAGAGAGGGCGTCGGACATTTTCCTGCTTACACTAGCATTGCGCCGGCATGCATCGTTATGGGGATGAAAACCGTAACGTGATTTGGTCGCACTCGTCTGCCTTGCGACGGCCGTTCGAGAAACAACTACCGATTGTATCTCCGGAGAGCATACAACTTTCAGGTCCGGCGTGAAACACCGAGACGGCCGACCATGGGCCTGATTGGGAGCTGCGTCGGCTACCAGATCGGAAACAAATCGCGACGACCGGCCGGAATGCGCCTAGGGTGGCCGGGACCGCGGATGTCCCGCGATCCGGTACGCCCGGCCCGAAGGATTCCCCATGTCACAGAAGCATCGTCGCAGTAATAAAGAAATGAAGAAGCCCAAGCAGAACAAGGCAAAAGTGGTGGTTTCCACCTCGCCCTTCGCCTCGACGAACTCCAACCCTGCCAAGGCGATTGCCGCCAAGCGCAAGTGACCTAGCGCAAGGCAGGGCTCCCCAGGGTGACCAGGATCGCGTGGACGCCGCGATCCTGACAGAGTTTTAGGCGCGCCTTGCCATCCGAAACGGCCTGGGATGCGCCGTCGAGTTCGACGGCGGTGACGCCGCGGCTGACATTTCCGGGATTGTGAACCGCGATCTCGTAGACGGCGCCGCGGTAGCGGAGCGTCATGCCGAATTCCGGCCAGGCAGCAGGAATGCACGGATCGATCAGCAATGAATCCGCCTGGACGCGCAGGCCGAGAATCGATTCGACGCCGGCCCGGTAGAGCCAGCCGGCCGAGCCCGTGTACCAGGTCCAGCCACCCCGCCCGGCATGCGGCGGCACCGAATAGACATCCGCGGCCGACACGTACGGCTCGACCTTGTAGCGCAGCACGCCGGCGCGCGTCGCCGTATGGTTGACGGGATTGAGCATCGAGAACAGCTCGGCCGCCTTGTCGCCCTGACCGAGTGCCGCAAAGCCCATGACCGCCCAGACGGCGCCATGGGTGTACTGGCCGCCATTCTCGCGAATGCCCGGCGGATAGCCCTTGATGTAACCGGGATCGAGCGGCGTCTTGTCGAAAGGCGGCGTGAACAGCAGCACCAGACGATCACCGCGATGCACGAGCTGGCGGTCGAGCGATGCCATCGCCTGGATCGCGCGCGCCGGATCGCCGGCCCCGGACAATGCCGCCCAGGATTGCGCGATGGAATCGATCCGGCACTCCTCGCTCGACGACGACCCGAGCGGCGTGCCGTCATCGTAGTAGCCGCGGCGATACCATTCACCATCCCAGGCCGCGGCATCGAGCGAGACGCGCAAGGCATCTGCATGGGTCTTCCAGGCCCGCGCCCTGGCCGCCTCCTTGCGCGACGCGGCGATCGGAATGAAGGCGGTGAGCGCTGCGCGCAGGAACCAGCCAAGCCACACGCTCTCGCCCTTGCCCGCCTCGCCGACGCGGTTCATGCCGTCGTTCCAATCGCCCGTGCCCATCAGCGGCAGGCCGTGCGCGCCGGTGGTGAGCGCGAGGTCGAGGCCGCGGGCGCAGTGCTCGAACAGCGATGCCGCCTCGTCGGCCTGGGTTGGCTGGAAATAAAGGTCGTGGTCGGTGGGCTTCAGCGCCGGGCCGTCGATGAACGGCACCCGCTCGTCGAGGATGGCCAGGTCGCCCGTGGTCTCGACATAGTGCGCGGCGACCGTCGCGAGCCATGCCCGGTCGTCGGAAATGCGCGTGCGCACGCCCTGGCCCGCCGGCAGGAACCACCAATGCTGGAAGTCGCCCTCGACGAACTGCCGACCGGCCGCGCGCAGGATGTGCTCGCGCGCCATCTCGGGCCGCGCGACGGTGAGCGCCATGACGTCCTGCAGCTGGTCGCGGAAGCCGTAGGCGCCGCTCGCCTGATAGAAGGCCGAGCGCGCCCAGTAGCGGCAGGCCAGCGTCTGATAGAGCAGCCAGCCGTTCAGCATGATGTCCATCGGCCGATCCGGCGTCGTCACCTGCAGCGTGCCGAGCAGGTCGTCCCAGTAGCCGACGACCTCGCGATGGACGGCGTTGAGATCGGCCGCACGATAGCGCTCGATCAACGCCTGCGCCGCGGTGGCATCGCCGGCCTGACCGAGGAAGAAGACGATCTCGGTCACGCCGCCGCGGTCGAGGTCGATCACCGTCTGCAGGGCCGCGCACGGATCGAGCCCGGCGCCGGCGCGCTGCGCCAGGGGAATGGCGGCACTCAGCGCCGCCGGATTGTCGATCGTGCAATTGCGGCCGACGAACTCGCTGCGATCGGCGGTCCACGCGGTCTGCCGGCCGCCCAGGTCGGCGAAGGCTATCTGCGTGCCATGCGACATGTTCCAGGGATTGCGCGCGAAGATCGCACCAGTCGCGGGATCGCGCTCGGTGACGATCGTCGGCGCCGATGCACCGCGGGACAGGCCGAGCACCCATTCGACGTAGGCCGTGATCGACAGCCGCCGCGCCCGGCCGGAGACGTTGCGGATGGTAAGCCGCGAGATCTTGATGGGATCCGACAGCGGTACGTATTGCAGCAGTTCCAGCGCGATGCCGTGCGCCACGACCTCGAATCGGCTGTAACCCCGGCCGTGACGCACCATATAGGGCGCCGTTTCGTGACGGATCGGCAGCGCCGTCGGCGTCCACAGATCGCCGCTGTCGAGGTCGCGGATGTAGAGAACCTCGCCGGGACGATCGCTGACTGGATCGTTCGACCAGGGCGTGAGCTGATTGTCGCGGCTGTTGTGAGACCAGGTATAACCACCGCCCTCGGCCGCGACCTGGAAGCCGAAGGACGGATTGGAGACGACGTTGATCCAGGGCGCCGGCGTAGACTGGCCGGACCCCAGCACGGTCACGTATTCGCGGCCATTGGGGGAGAAACCACCGAGGCCGTTGAAGAATTGCAGGGCGCCCAGGGCCGCGACGGGCGGCGGGCTGGCCCCGGGATCGGCATCCGTGGCGGGCCGGCGCCTGGCCGGCGGCAGCACGCCGCGCGCCGTCTGAAGGCGATTGAGCTGGTCGGCAAGGCCGCCACGACGACTCAACAGGACAATGCGGGCGACGGCCAGCAGCAGCGCACGGATCTCGGCGGAGATCAGATCGCTGCGCAGGACGAAAATGCCGCCCGACTGGCGCTCCGCCCCGAGATGGGTCGTCGACCGGCTGGTGCGGACGAGGCTCTCCAGGGCGATCTGCAGGTCCTGGACGTAGGACGCGCCACGTTCGTTCAGGATCACCAGATCCACGACCAGGCCCTTCAGGCGCCAATACTCGCGGGCGCGCAACAGTTCGCGGACAATGGCGGCGTCCTCGACCTCGTCGATGCGCACCAGCACGATCGGCAAGTCGCCCGAAATGCCCTGCGCCCACAGGACCGATTGCCCGGCGAGGCCGCGCCGGATCGTGTCCGACGAGGAGCGCAGCGCCGGATTGGCATAGAGGACGTGGCCGGCCAGGCGCTGGTAGAGGGTCGCCTCGGCGGACGCGATATCGAGATAGCGGAGCTGCACCTGCGCCTGTGTCCAGGCGAGCGTCGCCGCCCGCTCGAAGGCGTTGGTGTCCTGATGCTTGTCGATCGCGTCGAGAAGGGCTTCGCGCGAGGACGTCACCATCGTCCAGAAGGCGATCCGCGCCGTGCCACCCCCTGGGATGCGCAGGCGCCGGCGCAGGGCGAACACCGGGTCCAGCACCGTGCCGACGGTGTTCGAGAGGCGCCGCCCGTCGATCGCCGCGATGGCGTTGCCGACGTCGTTGCCGCGGCCGAGGAAACGGGCGCGATCGGTCTCGACCTCGACGTCGCCGACCGCTTCGCCTTCGACGACCGCGAGATGGGCGGCCCATAGTTCGGGCTCGTCCGGGCCACGGCGACGGCGCGTCGCCAGGATGGCGCCCGATGGCAGCAATTCGGTCTCGACGAACATCTTGGAGAAGGTCTGGTGCGCCGCGTCGGTAAGGGGTGGCGCCAGCACGATCTCGGCGTAGGAGGTGACATCGATGTCGCACGCCTCACCGCCGCCGTTGGCGACGGACACGCGACGAACCTCGGCGTCGTCCTCCGGCGAGACCACGACGTCGACGGTCGTGGTGAAGAGCCCGTCGTAGCGCACGAACTCCGCACGGTCCTCGGCGAACATCACGTTGTAGCCGGCGGGCCGTGTGCCGCGCGGCTGGTAGGTCGCCGACCACACCGC
>DATHNU010000039.1:0-2765 GCA_035485695.1 Reyranella sp.
CCGTCGTCGGATGACGGTAGATCTCCTGCGGCGAGCCGACCTGATCGATGGCGCCCTGGTTCATCACCACGATGCGGTCGGCCATGGTGAGCGCCTCCTCCTGGTCGTGCGTCACCATGATGGTGGTGACACCCAAGGTGCGCTGCAGCGCCTTGATCTCGTGGCGCAGGCGCAGCCGCACGCGGGCGTCGAGCGCCGAGAGCGGCTCGTCGAGCAGCAGCAGGCCGGGCGAGGTCGCGAGCGCGCGGGCAAGAGCGATGCGCTGTTGCTGGCCGCCGGACAGTTGCGCCGGATATTTCGGACCGGCATCGGGCATGCCGACCAGGCTCAGGAGCTCGTTCACCCTTTTGGCGATCGCGCCGCGCGCCTGGCGGCGGCTCACCAGCCCGTAGCCGACATTGTCGGCAACGGTGAGGTTGGGAAAGAGCGCATAGGACTGGAAGACGATGCCGAAGTCGCGCTGGGCCGGCGGCAGCGCCGAGACGTCCCGCCCCTTCTGGCGGATCGTGCCCGAGGTCTGCGGATCGAGCCCGGCGATCGCGCGCAGCAAGGTCGTCTTACCGCAGCCCGAAGGGCCGAGAAAACAGACGAACTCGCCCTCGCCGATATCGAGCGAGATATCGCCGAGGGCGGTGAAGTCGCCGAAGCGCTTCTGGAGGTTGCGAACCTCGAGGTAGCTCGTCACGTGACCCTAATCACTTGGCCTTGGGCGCCGACTTGCTGTCGTAGCGCTTGGTCCATTCGGCGAGGATGCGATCGCGGTTCTTGGCCATCCATTCGACGTCCATCTTGGCCATCAGCTTCTCGCCGTCGGCCGGGTAGTTGGCCGGCATCGACTTGACCTCGGGATCGGCGACGATGGCGTAGTACTTGCCGTAGAGCTCGTTGGCCTTCCTCGTCGAGGCCCAGTCGGCGAGCTTCTTGGCCGCCTCGAGGTTCTTGGTGCCCTTCATGATGGCGGTGACTTCCATCTCCCAGCCGAGGCCCTCCTTGGGCACGATCAGGTCGATCGGCGCGCCCTTGGTCTTCTCGGTGGCGCCGCGCATGTCGAAGCCGATGCCGATCAGGCGCTCGCCCTTGGCGGCCTGCACGCAGGGCGCCGAACCGGAATGGAGATACTGGGACACGTTCTGATGCAGCGCGTCCATGAACTTCCAGCCGGCGTCCTCGCCCATGATGGTGAGCCAGCCGGCGATCGTGAGATAGCCGGTGCCCGACGAGGCCGGGTTCGGCATCACGATCGAGTCCTTGTACTCAGGCTTGGTAAGGTCAGCCCAGCTGGTGGGCTTGGGCTTCTTGTTCTTGTCCGCCTCGGCGGTGTTGAAGCAGACGACGGCGAGGAAGGCGTCCATGCCGACCCAGGTCTCCGGGCTCTTGCCGCTCTTGAACATCGGCTTCAGCGCCGCCGCACCGGCCGGCGTATAGGGCTCGATCATGCCCATGCTGCCCATCAGGCCGATGCTCGAGGCCGCCAGGCCCCACACCACGTCGGCGCGCGGATTGTCCTTCTCGGCGATCAGCTTGGCCGTCATCACGCCGGTCGAATCGCGCACCCAGGCGATCTCGATGGTGGGATTGTCGGCCTCGAAGGCCTTCTTGAACGGATCGAGCTGCTCGTTCTCGATCGCCGTGTAGACCGTGAGCTTGGTCTTCTGCGCGAATGCCGGGCCACAGAGGCCGACGGCAGCCAGCGCCACGCTGCCCAGGATCGCGGCTCGCCGCATGGTCGCAATGATGGTCATCTCAAGCCCCCTTTTTCGATCGCTTTCGATCGTCACCGCTACACGTCCCGTATGATCTTTTCGTTGCGGTGCTTAGCAAAACCTTAACATGGGTCTGGGGCCGGGCAAGGGCTGCATGGTAGGCTCGCCCGACAAGGAGACAAGAATGGACGGCACGCCGCTCAAAGCCCGCCACCCCGCCGCGCCGGAGATTTCCCGCCTGGTCGCCGAACACCGGCCCGGCGGGCCGCTGGAGCGCGATTTTTATCTCGCATCCGAGGTCTTCGCCGCCGATCTGGCACGGATTTTTCATCGCCACTGGATTTTCGTCGGCTACGCCTTCCAGGTGCCGCGGCCGGGCGACTTCTTCACCTACAAAGTAGGCAGCGAATCGATCATCGTGCTGCGCGACCGCGCCGGCGCGATCCGCGCCTTCCATAATGTCTGCCGCCATCGCGGCTCGCGGATCTGCAAGACCGAGCAGGGCCACGCCCACCGCCTGGTCTGCCCCTATCACCGCTGGACCTACGAGCTCGACGGTTCGCTGGTGCTCGACACCTCCCGCGAGTTCGGCGTCGACAAGGCCGAGCTGTCGCTGCGTCCGGTCGCGGTCGAGGACGCGGCCGGGCTGCTGTTCGTCTCGCTCTCGCTGGGCGAGGCGCCACCCGACTTCTCCGATGCGCTGGCCACCATCCGGCGCAAGATGAAGCCGCACGCCCTTGAGCGCGCCAAGATCGCCCACCAGGTCGACTATGTGGTGAAGGCCAACTGGAAGCTGGTGTTCGAGAACAACCGCGAGTGCTACCACTGCCCGCCCAACCACAAGGAATACAATACCGCGGCCTACGACGTGCAGCGTGACATGGCCATGCTCGATTCCAGCCTGCAGCCGGGCATGGATGCCATCGTGGCGCGCGCCAACGCCCGCTTCCGCGCGCTGGGGCTCGACGAGGGCGATGCCCTGTCGACCATGACCGGCGTGTCCTGGCGCTGCCATCGCACACCGGTGATGGAAGGCTTCGTCACCCAGAGCCTGGACGGCAA
>DATHNU010000040.1:0-3126 GCA_035485695.1 Reyranella sp.
CGGCCGTTGGCGCCCTTGGTCCAGGCACCGTCGATCATCAGGGAGACATCGCCGTAGGTCATGATTTCCTCCTCCTTAACTTCCGCGATAGGTCGAATAGCTCCAGGGCGTGCAGAGCAATGGGACGTGATAATGCCCTTCCGGCTCGGCAATGGAAAAGCGCAAAGGCACGATATCGAGGAAGGGTGGATCGCCGCTCTCGATACCCCTGCTGCGAAAGTGGTTGCCCACGGCAAAGCGCAATTCGTAGCGCCCGATCGGCAGGGGACGCCCGCCGATCAGCGGCTGGTCAGTGCGGCCATCGGCATTCGTTATAGCCGTTTCAATACAATGGACCGTTTCGCCCGCGAACTCGTAGAGCTCGACGGCGACGCCGACAGCCGGACGCCCGGCATGGGTATCCAGCACGTGGGTGCTGAGCCGGCCGTTCACCAGCGGCATGCCCTCGCCCGTCACCTTGCCCGCGACCCTGAGCCGCGTGATGAAAAAGACTTCCTGCAGGGCGGCCGCGAACTCGGTGGCGGCGTCGTTGCCAATCCGGCGCTCGAACTGCGCCAGGATCGAATCGCGGCTGTGGCGACGGACGCAGATCATGAAGGGAAAACCGAACTTCGCCTTGTAGGCGTCGTTCAGGCGATGAAAGCGCGCGAACTCCTCCTCGCTCAGGCTGTCGAGGCCGACGCTGGCCTGCTCGCGCCGGGACTCGTCGGTCAGGGCGCCTGCGCGGGCGGCCTTGCCGGCGAGATCGGGATGGCCGCGCAGGAAGTCGAGCTGGCGCTCGCGCGCGGCCGCCCGCAGCGCGCCCATCATCGCCTGGTGCAGCGCCGTCACCGTCGTGAAGGGGCGTCTGGCCGCCGCCGCTTCGGCCACCCAGGGCGCCAGTTCGAACGTGTCGCCGATGGAAGCGGCAAAATCTGCAGAGCCCATCCGATTGAGCTCGCCGAGCATGACCGTCATGCCGGGCGACCTAGCACGGCCGGCGGGCCGTCTCTATAGTCCGGCCAGAAAATCAGGGAGCCTTCATGACCGACCACATCAAGTTCACGCGTCGCAGTCTCGGCAAAACGGCGCTTGCCGGCGCCACGCTGCTCGGCGCGCCCCTGCCGCTGCGCCGGGCGTTCGCCCAGGCGCCGGCCAACCTCAAGGTCGGCCTGCTGCTGCCGACCTCGGGCCTGCAGGCCCAGATCGGCCAGGCCTGCCGCCGCGGCGCCGACATCGCCAACGACGTGTTCGCCGACATGAAGATGCCGGTGAAGCTCGACATCGTGAACTACGACACCGAGACCAAGCCCGACATGGCGCGCACCCAGGCCGAGAAGGCGATCGACGCCGGCGCGAACATGCTGGTCGGCGCCTTCGACTCGGGCCAGACCATCGCCATCGCCCAGGTCACCGAGCAGCGCGGCGTTCCCCTGATCGTGAACATCGCCGCGGCGCCGCAGATCACCGAGCAGGGCTACAAGTTCGTCGTCCGCAACTTCCCGACGGCGCCGATGCTGATCACCGGCGCGCTCGCCCTGCACAAGGACATCTTCAAGGCCTCGGGCTCGACGCCCAAGACCGCGGTGCTGATGAGCGTCAACGACACGTTCGGCACGGCGATGATCGGCGGCATCAAGACGCTGTTTCCCAAGCTCGACATGCCCTACGAGATCGTCGAGACGATCAGCTACGATGCCGCCGCCAAGGACCTCTCGGTCGAGGTCGGCAAGGCCAAGGCGACCAAGGCCGAACTGCTGCTCCCGGTGTGTCGCCTCAACGACGCCAAGCTGATCGTGCAGGAGATGGTGAAGCAGCGCTGGGAGCCGATGGGCGTGATGAATCCCGGCGCGCCGGGCCTCTACGAGCAGGACTTCCTCAAGACCATGGGCAAGTACGGCGATTTCCTGATCTCCAACGTGCCGTGGCTCGACCCCAAGACCGCGATGACCCAGGCGTTGGAGAAGCGCCACGCCGCCAAGTTTCCGAATGACCAGCTCGACCTCAACGGCGCCTTCACCTTCGAGGCGATGCTGATCGCGGCCCAGGCCTGGCTCGCCGCCAAGTCGACCAAGGCCGATGCGCTGATGGATGCGCTGCGCCAGACCAAGATCGATCAGCACGTCATGGTGGGCGGCCCCATCCAGTTCGACGCCAAGGGCCAGAACGTCAACATCAAGGCCGCCGCGGTCGAGAACCTCAAGCGCAAGCCGACCGTCGTGATGCCGCTCGACTCGGCTGCCGCGCCGCTCGTCTTCCCGATGCCGGGCTGGACCGACAAGCGACGGACTTGAGCATCTCTCCGAACGTACCCGCCTCATGCCTCCTCTCCGCCGCGCAGTGGGGGAGAGGAAGGGGCCCATTGCGAAGCAATGGGAAGGTGAGGTGGTGCCCGATGCAAAGGCGCTCTCCGCTTTCTCAGGACGACAAGACCCACCTCACCCTCCCCGCGCTTGCGCGCGGGTCCCTTCCCTCTCCCCCCGCTGCGCGGGCGGAGAGGGCGTTTGAGGGCGGCTCGGTCAACAGATCGTCTTCGAACGCATGACCGCCGACTTCCTTCTCTCGCTCGCGCAGGCCGTCACCAAGGGCCTGCTGACCGGCATGGTCTACGGGCTGATGGCGCTCGGCCTGTCGGTCATTTTCGGCGTCATGCGCGTGGTGAACTTCGCGCACGGCGAGATGATGGTGGTCGGCATGTATCTCGCCTGGATGGGCTTCGAGTATCTCGGGGTCACGCCGCTGCTCAGCCTGCCGGTGATCGCCGTGCTGTTCTTTTTCGCGGGCTACGCCCTGCAGCGCAGCCTGATCTCGCCCTTCATCGGCCGGCCCGAGCACCAGCAGTTCCTGCTGCTGCTGGCCGTCGCCATCCTGCTGGTCAATGCCTGCCTGGCCATCGCCGGCCCCGACTCGCGGGGTGTGCAGCTCGAGTCGCAGTTCGATTCCTACGAGCTGGGTCCGCTGGTGTTCGACGCCGTGCGCCTGCATGCAGCCCTGGCCGCGGTCGCTATCGCGGCCCTGCTGTGGCTCTTCTTTACCCGTACGCGCACCGGCAAGTCGATCCGCGCCGCCGCTGACAACAATATGGGCGCCCTCGTGGTCGGCCTCGACGTGAAGAGGCTTTACGCCTTCACCTTCGGCGTGGGCGCC
>DATHNU010000041.1:0-8686 GCA_035485695.1 Reyranella sp.
GCCGAGTTCCGCTGGATGCGCCAGGTGGCGAAGGACAGCGGCCGGCCGGTCTGGTTCCTGCTCACCGACCGCAGCTACGACCCTGAGCGCTGGCGCCGCCTGATGGACGGGGTCCGCGCCGCCCGCGCCGACAACCTGCCGCTCTCCGCCCAGGTCGCAGGACGCCCGGTTGGCCTGACCTTGGGCCTCGGCACCTCGCTCAATCCCTTCGCGTTGCGCGAGGCCTTTGCCGCCTTGGCCAAGCTGCCGCCGGCCGCGATGCTGGCGAAGCTGCGCGATCCCGACCTGCGCCGGACGATCCTGGCGCAGGAGGCCTCGCCGCGGCTGCTCGAGGTGCTGCCGCCGCTGTCGCGCCAGATCGCGGCGCGCTGGGACCGCATGTACCTGCTGGGCGATCCGCCGGACTACGAGCCGCCGCCGGAGAGCAGCATCGCCGCCATGGCGCAGGGTGCTGGCGTGAGCCCGGCCGAGTTCTGCTACGACTATCTGGTCGGCGGCGACGGCGGGCGGATGGTTTATTTCCCCGTCACCAACTACGTGCATGGCGACCTCGAGGTGGTGCGCGAGCTGATCGAGGACCCGCATACCCTTCTTGGCCTGTCGGATGGCGGCGCGCATTGCGGGGTGATCTGCGATGCCTCGCTCAACACCACGATGCTGGCCCATTGGGTCCGCGACCGCACGCGCGGGCCGCGCCTGCCGCTCGAATATGTCGTGAAGGCGCAGACGGCTGAGACGGCGGATTTCTTCGGCTTCCGCGACCGCGGTCGGCTTCAGCCGGGCCTGAAGGCGGATGTGAACGTCATCGACTTCGACGGTCTGCGCCTGCACGCCCCGCAGATGATCTTCGATCTTCCGGCCGGCGGACGACGCCTGGTTCAACATGTCGACGGTTACGACATGACGATCTGCTCGGGCACGCCCATCTTCGAGAAGGGCGAGGAGACCGGGGCCAGGCCCGGCAAGCTGGTTCGCTCGGCCGGCTGATCCGGCGTTTGCCACCAGGGGTCGCGCTACTTCTTGACGGGTCGGCCGGTCGCGCCAGATGCCGGTCGGACCGGCGCTCGATCGGCTACGACAGGCTGGCACGTACGACAGCACGCAGAGTGGCGACAGCGGCAGGCATGTCTTCCTCCGGTGTGCCGGCATAGCCCAGGATCAGGCCGTGCTTCTTGGCGCGGCCCGAGTAGCAGGCGGATAGCGGCGAGACACTGACGCCGCGGGCGGCGCAGGCGGCTGCGATGGCATGGTCGTCGAAAGTCGCAGCGATGGTGGCAGATGGCCGCGCAATCAGGTGCATGCCGCCGCGATCGGGGGAGAGATCGAGAAGGCCCTTTAACGGACCTTGGGCGGCGGCGATCAGTGCCTGCTGGCGCTGGGCATAGAGCAGGCGCGTCCGACGGAGATGCGCGGCGAGATGGCCGTCGGCGATGAAGCGGGCAAGGGCTCCCTGGCCGACCATCGAGGCGCGCGTGGCCGTGCCGGTCATAAGGTGTTGGGCAGCGGCGGCCAGCGACGCGGGCAGCACGACGAAGCTCAGGCGCAACGCCGGGAACAGCAGCTTGGAGAAGCTGCCGAGATAGGCCACGCGCCCGGTGCGATCGAGCGCGCGCAGCGGCGCCAGCGGCCGGCCGGCGTAACGATACTCGCCGTCGAAATCGTCCTCGGCGATCCAGCTCCCGGTGCGCTCGGCCCAGCTCAGGAGCTCGAGCCGCCGCTGCAGGCTGAGCACCGTGCCCAGCGGAAACTGGTGCGACGGCGCCACCACCGCGAGCCGCGCGTGGGCCGCGCGTTTCACCGCAGCGTCGATCGAGAAACCCTGCGCGTCGATCGGCACGGGCACGGCCTTCACCTCGGCCATCGCCATCGCTTCGCGCGTGCCGATGAAGCCCGGCTCCTCGATCCACGCCTCCTGGCCGGAATCGAGGATCAACTCCGCGAACAGCGATAGGCTCTGGCGCATGCCCGAGGTCACGACGACCGCGCTGCCTTCGCAGCGGAAGCCGCGCGCCATGCCGAGATAGGACGCGATGGCATCGCGCAGGCCCGGGTGACCGAACGGATGCAGGGCGCCGGCGATCGCCCAGGATGGCCGGCGCCATTCGCGCTCGAGTAGCTTGGCCCACAGGGCGTAGGGGAACGCCGCGCGGTCGGGCTGGCCGGTCGGAAAGGCGATCGGCGACTCATCGAAGGTCTGTTCGATCGCCTCGGTCGCGAGCGCGGCGGACGCGCGGCGCGACAGGACGGGCGCCGTCGGGTTGGCCGGGCTGTGGCGGCCGGCGACCTTGGGCGACACCAGCATGTCGTCGGGCAGGTTGGCCGCGACCGACAGGCCCGACGCCGCCTGCGCCAGCACGTAGCCCTCGGCCACCAGCTGGTCCATCGCCTGGAGGATCGTGCCGCGCGCGCAGCCGAGCTCCGCCGCCATCAACCGCGAGGAGGGCAGCTTCAAGCCGGGGGCCAGGCGTCGCTCGAGGATGGCCACGCGGATCTGCTGGCCGATCTGCCGGTGCAGCGGCACGGCGGACGCAGGGTCGAGGGCGAGGCCCAGGGGGGCGGTCTTGCGCGGCATGACTGGTACAGGCTCTTTTGGGCGAACTGGCCCTTTCATATAGACCACAACGACAGCATGGTCCGGCCGAATTTCAGGGGTTTGCCATGAGCACGACGACGAAAGAGAACACCGCGGAAGCCTTCGGCGTCACGCCGGTCAACAAGGTCAAGCGCATGCACGAGCGCGGCCGCTACGACAAGAAGACGGTCTACGACATCCTCGATGCGGCGCTGGCCTGCCATATCGCCTACGTGATCGATGGCCGTCCCTACTGCACGCCGACGAACTTCTGGCGCGAGGGCGATCACCTCTACTGGCATGGCTCGTCGGCCAGTCGGATGATCCGCACGCAGAAGGGCGGCACGCCCGTCTGCCTCACCGTGACGCATCTCGACGCGCTGGTGATGGCGCGCTCAGGCTTCCACCATTCGGTGAACTATCGCGCGGTGATGGCGTTCGGCACGGCACATTTCATCGAGGATCCGGCTCAGAAGCTCAGGCTGATGGACCGCTTCATCGACCGCATCTATCCCGGCCGCTCGAAGCTGATTCGCCAACCCAACGCGAATGAGCTCAAGGCCACGACCATGATGGGCATGGAAATCGAGCATGCTTCGGGCAAGATCCGCGACAAGCACGTGGCCGACGACGAGGAGGACTACGAGGGTGTGCGGGCCTGGACGGCACTCTATCCGATCACGCAGGTGATCGGCGCGCCGTCGGACTGCGTCCGCCAGCTCCCGGACCTCAAACGGCCGGACGAGATGGCCGACTTCGAACCCGGCGCGCGCCTCGACGAGATCATGACCAAGACCTATAAGCGCACTTTCAGCGGCTAGAGGTGAGTTTTCAATAGGTTGTCCATCCGGCTCGGGCCGGGGAGGAGGGCGGGGCGTTGGTCGCCTTCATGGGGACTCTCAGCGACGGTTTCCAGCGCGGCCCGCCAAGGCCACAACCCGCCGCGCCGCTGCAAACCCGCTGCCGGTTCACGGTCGGGTTGCGCTTGTGAGCCGCGCGCCACGCGGGCAGGACAGGGAGGACGCGCATGGCCCATGATCGCTTTCGCCGCTTCAACACGATGGGGCGCTGGCCGAACCAGGCGATCGACTACGACGTATCGCTGATGGTCCGCGCGAGCGGACGCAGCCTCTTCCTGGGCGGCCTGACCGGCTTCGACCTCGAGGGCAGGTTCCACGGCAAGGGCGACCCGGCCGCGCAGGCCGATCAGGCGATGCAGAACCTGAAGATCCTCGTCGAGGAGGCCGGCGGCACGCTCGAGCACGTCTGCAAGGTGACGACCTATCTGCTGGATCGCGCCCACCGCGAGCCGGTCTACAATACCCTCGCCCGTCACCTGCGCGGCGTCGCGCCGTGCGGCACCGGGCTCATCGTTTCCGGCCTCGCGATGGCCGACATGCTCGTCGAGTTCGATGTCGACGTCGTCATTCCGACGCCGTGAACTCTCTCGCCGTCTCGACTATTTCGCGCGTACGCGTCACGCGAGTGCCCCGAACGCGAGCAGGCCGACCGCGCGAGAGGCCTGTCGTGACGAGCCACTTGGCGCAGGCGAGGCTCGCATTGAGGGTCCGGTTATTGGCCACCGCCGGTCACTTGGCAATCGGGCAGGTCATGGAGTAGTTCCAGCGCGTACCCCACAGGCTCCCTGTAACGACGACATCGACGGCATAGTCTCCGGCCACCGGGTTCCAGTCGAAGCTGAGTGCACCGCGCCCGCTGCGCGGTCCGCCAGTGCCAGCGATGACCTGCCCACGGTAAACTACCTTGATGTCATCGGGTTTGACATTGTTGTTATAAGGAATTTTCGTGAGTCCGGGCGTGTCACCCAGATAGTGCAGGTGATGCGTCTCACCTTCGCCGCCCGAATTGACCGACCAGTTGCAAGGCAACATGCCTGACGGTATCGCGCTGGTCGGCACAGTCGATTCGGTCGGGGCTTGCTGCTGAGACTGAGGTGGCTGCGGGGCACAGCCAGTGCTTGAAATCAGTGCAAGCAGAGTCATCCCACGGACCACTGTCGCTGACATAGTCTTGAGCCTTACGAAACCTGGACCAGCGTCATCGCCGGGAAGTGCCGGCCGAGCTTCGCGCCCCATGCCGCGCCGATCGTGGCGCCGACGGCGTTGAATTCGGCGACGTCGGGACGTGGTCATGATCCGGGACTCCTCCTGGAAAGGTGAGCCAGCCTACCTAATTGCTGGGAGTGCGCCACTGCGCGCGGAGTAATCTCCGCGCAGAGTAGCGCTCATGGAGCACGGAGCTCCTCAGGTTCTCGGTAGTGCTTCGCTCGCGTCGGCGACATGCTGTTTCTTGGCTGTTTCCTGTTCGTTCAACTCGATACTCCGAAGGTCGCATGTTTCGCGGCCCATCTTGATGTCAGCATACCCTGAACGAAATGGATTGAGCGGGAGTGGAGGATACAGATGGGCATGCTCTCCTGGCGCTGGTGGCGACGAAACAAGACCAGATCCCTGGATAAGGCGGCGTTCGCTTCTGAACGCTTTGCAGGCGGCGATCGGCGCCATCTGCTCCAGGCCCTTTCGGCGATGGCCGGCAGCGGCGCGTTGGCTGCGATGTCACAGCCCGCTGGAGCGAAAGACTCGAGCGACCCGTCGTCGCCCAAGCGGGCACTGACCGGCCGCGATGAAGCCGGCAAGTCGGTGTTCAAGTCCTTCGACGTCACGCCCAAGGTGGTGGAGATCGACTCCAATCCGGGACTGACCTTCTATGAACTCTACATGACCGAGGGCGTGCCCCAGCTCACCGGCCTGGAACCGGACCCGATGCTTGCGGGAACGAAGGCCTTTCCCGGCCCCGGCGGCACGATGTTTCGCCTGATCTCCTATCCGCCTAAGCGGCCCGAAGGTTATAAGCCGCCACCCGGCGTCACGTTCGAAAGTGGCCTCAAGGAAATGTCGGACAAGGTCCCCCGCATGGGTGACCATTTCGATCGCGGCGCTCCCGGCATGCACACATCGGATACCATCGATTATTGTGTCGTGGTTCGTGGCGAGATGACGCTGGAACTGGACGACGGACAGAAGGTCAGTTTGCGCCAGGGCGACTGCGTCGTTCAGAACGGAACCCGACATCGCTGGCGCAACCCGTTGCCGGAGCCCTGTCTCATGGCCTTCATCTCGATTGGCGGGAAGCGCGGCTAGGGCTTGGGTACATAAACGAATGCGCTAAGCTGGTCCTGGTCCGATTTTTTCTCGGACCCACTGGCCCGACAGCTGTGGTGGCAAGGAGACCACTTCTATGACCGAGATTCCCGATATCTATCTGGATTTGTTGCTCGAGAAGAAAGCCTTCGCACACTTGGCGACGGTGATGCCCGATGGCTCGCCGCAGAATACGCCGGTGTGGTTCGACTTCACCGACGGCAAGATCCGTGTGAACTCGGCACTCGGGAGGACCAAGGTACGAAACATGAAGCTGGGCGCGAAGGTGGCTCTGTCGATCATGGATCCGGATAATCCTGACCGGTACGTCCAGCTGCGCGGCACCGTGACACGCGTGAGGCAGGACGATGTCGCTGCAGCGCATATCGACCAGCTGGCGCATAAATATCTGGGGCTCGACAAGAACCCCTATGCGAAGGCGGGCGATGTGCGCGTGATGTTCGAAGTCTCCGTGTTCTCTGTCCAGGGGATGAGCTGATCAGGCCTGGTCATAGGCGCGGACCGAGGCCAGCGCCCGGTCGCGCACCTCGGAGGCGGTCATTCCCGGACGATAGAGACTGCTGCCCAGGCCGAAGGTCCGGATCCCCGCCGCCACATAGGCGGCGAGGTTCTTGTCCGACACGCCGCCGACGGCGCCTACGACAACGTCCTTCGGCAGGACGGCGAGCTGCGCGGCAATGCCCGACGGCCCGAGGACCGAGGCCGGAAAGAACTTGAGCGCCGAGGCGCCGCAGCTGAGCGCGAGCAAGGCCTCGGTGGGCGTGAAGACGCCGGGCATGGTCACCAGCCGCCGCGCCCGCGCCGTCGCCAGTACCTCGGTGTCGACGTTCGGCGCAACCATCAGGCGTCCGCCGGCATCGGCGACCCGCGCGCAATCAGCGGCGCTCAGCACCGTGCCGGCGCCGATCAGGCAATCCTTCCCGAAGCGCCGGCTGAGCCGCTCGATCGAGGCAAAGGGCTCGGGCGAATTCAGCGGCACTTCGATCAGCTCGAAGCCGCTGTCGAGCAGCGCCGCGACGATGAGTTCCGACTCCTCGGGACGGATGCCGCGCAGGATGGCGATGAGCGAGCGCGTCACCGTCGGCCACGAAACCGGGTCAGTCATGTCGTGACCTTTGCTCCCCAGAGAGTGATGGCGGCCTTGGCCAGGCCGAGCCGCGACGCCTGCTCGGCATCGACCGCCGCTACGTCGACACCCTGCCCGGCCAGCGCCGCCTCATAAAGCCGCCCGAGGGCGCCGGCGCCGATCAGCCTCACCGATCGGGGCGGCCCCGATCCGATCAGCCCGTGCCGGCGTGCCGCATCGGCGAGCTCGGTTCCGATCAAAAGCCCCGACAGCCGCGCCGCGCCATCGGCGCGCTGCTCGAAGCCCAGCAGCTGCGCGGCCCGCAGCCGGAACAACGACGCGGTCAAGGCCACGGGTGCCGCCAGCGCGGTCGCAAGGCCCTCACGGAAGGCCTGGCTGTCCGACGCAAGCGCACTGGCCCCGTCCTTGGCCGTCTCGACGGCGTGGACGAGGATGCTGTGCTGCGCGATCACCGAGAACAGCTCGCCGGTCATGTAGGTCGAGAACTCGACGATGCGACCTTCTTCGATCCTGACCCATTTGCTGTGGGTGCCGGGGATGCAGACGAGACCGGTGAAGTCGGGTTCGGTCACGCCCAGGAGCTGGGTTTCCTCCCCGCGCATGACGTCGGGCCGGTCGGGCCGCGCCTGGGCGATGCCGGGCAGGATGCGGATGTCGCCGGGCGCATCGATCCGGATGGCGCCCTCGTGCAGGGCATCCAGCCGCGTCGGTATCTTGAGGTAAGGCGCTTCGGCCCAGCCCTGCCGTGCGCCCGCCATGCCGCAGATCAGGACGGGCACGCCCGCCGGCGCGCCGAGACGCGCGAGGTGCTCGTGCAGCACCGCCGAGAAGCCGCCGGCTCCGGCAGCCGCACAATGCAGCATGCCTTCGCCGCCGCGGCTTTCCGCCAGCGCCTCGCCATCGGCCGACATCAGCCAGCCGCGAAAGCTGCTGGTGCCCCAGTCGGCAACGACGAAGGCTGCGGGCGCGCCGCGGGACGATTTTTCAGCAGGGGTCAAGCCACCATTCCTCGCGCCCGCAAGGCTCACGGGAGAATGGCTTCGCCCTCGATCTCGACCTTGGCCGTGGGATCGATCAGGGCCGATACCTGGACCAGCGTCATCGCCGGGAAGTGCCGGCCGAGCGTGCTGCCCCACGCGGCGCCGATCGCGGCGCCGGCGGCGTTGAACTCGGCGATGTCGGTGACGTAGGCGCGCAGCGCCACCAGGTGCTCGGGCTTGCCGCCCGCGGCCTTCAGGACGGTCACGAGGTTGCCAAGCGCCACCCGCCATTGCGTACCGGCGTCGGTTCCCGGCGGGATATGGGCCTGCCCGGGCTCCCGGCCGATCTGGCCGGCGATGCGCACACTCCTCGCGCCGGTGGCGACGACGCCGTGCGAGAAACCGCGCGGGCGCGTCCAGCCCTCCGGCAGAATCGGCGTATAGGCGATGTCGGACGTGGTCATGATTCGGGGTTCCTCCTGCAAAGTTGAGCCGAGCCTACCTCATTGCCGGGAGCGCGCCACTGTGTGGCGCGTCATGGAGCGCGGACCTCCTCAGGTCGGGGATTACCCCGACCGAGTCCGCTCACGAGCATGAGGCGGACCTGGAGGTCCGCGCTCCAAATGAGAAGACAGCGCCACTGGAGTGGCGCCTCCCAGCGCTGACCCCGACGATTGCAAATCGCGGCCGCCGGTGTGACCTTGCCGTCAAACCCGGAGGACACCGCCATGCGCGACCCGCGCGCCCTGATCGACACCGCCACCTTGGCCGCTTCGCTCGGCGATCCGTCGCTGCGCGTGTTCGACTGCACGACTTACCTCGAGCCGACTCCCGCCGGCTCGGCCGAGCCCTACATCGCCGTGCC
>DATHNU010000042.1:0-4273 GCA_035485695.1 Reyranella sp.
GAGACCATGGCCTCCTCGGTCGCCACCCCGCTCGAGCAGCAGTTCGCCGCCATCCCCGGCCTCGCCTCGATGAACTCGACCAGCGGGCTCGGCGCGACCGCGATCACCCTGCAGTTCGACCTCAACCGCAGCATCGACGGCGCCGCCACCGACGTGCAGACGGCGATCAGCGCGGCGAGCGGGCTCTTGCCCAAGGACCTGCCCACTCCACCCACCTACCGCAAAGTCAACCCGGCCGACCGTGCCGTGCTGATCTACGCGGTCACGTCCGACGACCTGCCGATGTACAAGGTCGACGACTACGCCTTCGTGATCCTGGCGCAGAAGATCTCGGCGGTGGCCGGCGTGTCGCAGGTGCTGGTGGCGGGCCAGCAGGATTTCGCCGTCCGCGTGCAGGCCAACCCGGTGGCGCTGGCGACCCGCGGCATCGGCATGGAGGACGTGCGCACCGCGCTCTCCGGCGCCACGCTGAACCAGGCCAAGGGCAACATCGAGAACGACAACCTCTCGGTGATGCTCGACACCAACGACCAGCTGTTCAACGCCGAGGCCTACAAGAACATCATCGTCGCCTACCGCAACGGCGCGCCGGTCAAGCTGACGGACGTCGCCAGGGTGATCGATGCCACCAAGTCGCCGCGCACCGGCGCCTGGTTCAACGGCAAGCGCGCCGAGCTCCTGCTGATCTTCCGCCAGCCCGGCGCCAATACCGTCGAGATCGTCGACCGCATCAAGAGCATGATGCCGCGCATGCTGGCCTCGATCCCGCAGAGCGTCCATGTCGACCTGATGTCGGACCGCTCGCAGTCGATCCGCGATTCGGTAGCCGACGTGCAGTTCACCATGATGCTCACCATCGGCCTGGTGATCCTGGTGATCTTCATCTTCCTGCGCCACATGTGGGCCACCATCATCCCCTCGATCACCGTGCCGCTCTCCCTGGTCGGCACCTTCGGCGTGATGTACGTGCTGGGCTACAGCATCGACAACCTGTCGCTGATGGGCCTCACCATCGCCACCGGCTTCGTGGTCGACGACGCGATCGTCATGATCGAGAACATCGTGCGCTACATCGAAGAGGGCGAAAAGCCGTTCGAGGCGGCGCTGAAGGGCGCCGGGCAGATCGGCTTCACCATCATTTCGATCACCTTCTCGCTGATCGCCGTGTTCATCCCGCTGCTCTTCATGGGCGGCATCGTCGGCCGGCTGTTCCGCGAGTTTGCCGTGGTGGTCACGGTCGCCGTCATCATGTCGGCCTTCGTGTCGCTCACCCTGACCCCGGTGATGTGCGCCCAGTTCCTCAAGCGCCATTCCGGCCACAAGCGAGGCTGGCTCGACCAGAAGTGCGAGGACGTCTTCGAGGCCTGCCTGCACTTCTACGACCGCGGGCTGAAATTCGTGTTCCGCCACCAGTTCATCACCCTGATGTCGACCATCGTGCTGGTCGGCCTGACGGGCTACCTGTACGTCACGATTCCCAAGGGCTTCTTCCCCGAGCAGGACACCGGCTTCATCTTCGGCCAGGCCGAGGCGCGCCAGGACATTTCCTTCTACGCCATGGCGGAGCTCCAGGACCGGCTGGCCGGGATCATCAAGCAGGATCCCGCGGTCGCCGGCGTGGTCGGCTTCGTCGGCTCGACCGGCGGCAACTCGGCCGAGAACACCGCCCGCATGTTCATCCAGCTGAAGGCGTTCGACGACCGTCCCGGCGATTCGGCGCAGAAGGTGATCCAGCGGCTGCGGCCCAAGGTGGCCCAGGTGCCGGGCGTGCGCTACTTCATGCAGGCCGGCCAGGACATCAATGTCGGCGGCCGGCTCAGCAAGACCGAGTTCCAGTACACCCTCACCTCGACCGATTCCGACGAGCTCAACCACTGGGCGCCGATCATCGAGGCGGCGATGGCCAAGCTGCCCGAGCTGCAGGACGTCACCTCCGACCAGCAGATCGCCTCGCCGCACATCGCCATCGATATCGACCGCGATTCGGCCTCCAAGCTCGGCCTGTCGCTCGCCCAGATCGACCAGACGCTCTACGATTCGTTCGGCCAGCGCCAAGTCAACACCATCTACACCTCGAGCACCCAGTACAAGGTGGTGCTGGAGGTCGATCCCGCGCTCCAGAAGGATCCCTCGGCACTGTCGCGCATCTACATCAATGCGGCCAACGGCACGCAGGTGCCGCTCAGCACCGTGGCGCGCTTCACCACCCGCATCGCGCCGCTCACGGTCAGCCACCAGGGCCAGTTCCCGGCCGTGACGATCTCCTTCAACCTGTCGCCGGGCGTGGCGCTCGGCCAGGCGGTCGAGAAGATCCAGCAGCTCGAGACCGACCTCAAGACGCCGATCACGCTCGACGGTTCCTTCCAGGGCACCGCGCAGGCCTTCCAGTCGTCGCTGTCATCGACGCCGCTGCTGGTCGCGGCCGCCATCCTCGCTGTCTATATCGTGCTGGGAATGTTGTATGAATCGTACGTTCACCCCATCACGATCCTGTCGGCCCTGCCCTCGGCCGGCGTCGGTGCGCTGCTGATGCTGATGCTGTTCCACTACGATCTCAGCGTCATCGCCCTGATCGGCATCATCCTGCTGATCGGCATCGTGAAGAAGAACGCCATCATGATGATCGACTTCGCGCTGGTGGCCGAGCGCGAGCAGGGCAAGAGTCCGCTGGAAGCGATCCACGAAGCCTGCCTGCTGCGCTTCCGCCCGATCATGATGACGACCTTCGCCGCGATCGGCGGCGGCCTGCCGCTCGCCATCGGCCAGGGTGCCGGCTCCGAGCTGCGCCGGCCGCTCGGCATCGCCATCGTGGGCGGCCTGCTGGTCTCGCAGTGGCTGACGCTCTACACGACGCCCGTCATCTACCTCTACTTCGATCGCCTGGGCCACTGGATGTCCGGCAAGCGCCGCCGGCCGACCGGCGAGATCCCCGCCACCGTGCCGGCCGCGACACACAAGCCGGAGGCCGGCACACGGGCGGCTGACTGAGGCTCGCCATGAGCAACGGGCGCTACGAGCAGGAGGAATACCTGGAGCAGGACGACGACGAGCGCGAGAGCGCCGGCCGACGTAAGGCCCTGATCGCGCTCGCGGTTCTGGCGATCCTGGTGATCGCGGGCCTGGTCGTGGTCAATCGGCTGCGCAGCGTGTCGGCGCTGCAGGATTGCCTGATGACCCGGGCGACCAACTGCGCCGAGATCGATACGCCCAAGCCGTGAGCCGCGCCCGGGCCCTTGCCCGGTACTCCTGAAAATCGGCTAGAGTGGCCGGCATGGCTATCAACCGGAAGCTGCTGTCCCGTGTCGGTGCCGCCGCCGTCATGATCGGCCTCGCCTGCGCAGGCTATATCTTCCTGCAGGTCACGCATCGCCCCAGGGCAAGTTCGATCGCCACGGCCGAGGAGGGCGTGCCGGTCATCGCGGCCGTCGCCCAGGCGCAGGACGTGCCGCTGATCGTGCGCGGCATCGGCACGGTGCAGGCCTACAACATGGCGGTCATCAAGACCCGCGTCGACGGCGCGATCGTCAAGGTGTCCTTCACCGAAGGCCAGGACGTGAAGGCGGGCGATCCGCTCTTCCAGATCGATCCGCGGCCGTTCAAGGCGGCGCTCGAGCAGGCGCAGGCGGCCAAGGAACGCAACGAGGCGCAGCTGGTGAGCGCCGAGCTCGACCTCCATCGCGACCGCACGCTCAGCAAGGAGGGCTATCAGTCGCGCCAGAGCTTCGACGAGCAGACGGCGGTCGTGCGGGCGCTCAAGGGCTCGATCGCCTCCGACGCGGCGGCGATCACCAACGCCCGGCTCAATCTGGATTATGCCGACATCCGCGCGCCCTTCGACGGCCGCACCGGCACGCGCCTGGTGGATATCGGCAACCTCGTCCAGGCGGCCCAGGCGACCAGCCTGGTAACCATCACCCAGATCAAGCCAATCTTCGTCAATTTCACGGTGCCGCAGAACGTCAACGACCAGGTGCGCGAGAAGCAGGCCGCAGGTCCGCTCGCCGTCATCGCGTTGGGCGACGATCCTAAGTTCGAGCTGGCGCGCGGCGAGGTCACGGTCATCGACAATCAGATCGACCCCACGACCGGCACGCTCCGCCTCAAGGCGTCCTTCCCGAACGCCGACCAGAGACTGTGGCCGGGACAGTTCGTCAACGTCCGCCTGGTGCTCGCCGAGCGCAAGGGCGTCACCACCGTGCCGCAGCGCGCGGTGATGCAGGGACCGGGCGGCTACTTCGCCTATGTCGTGAAGGCCGACAGCACCGCCCAGCGG
>DATHNU010000043.1:0-2550 GCA_035485695.1 Reyranella sp.
GACCTGCCGACCTCGCCGCCGGAGTCCAGTTACAAGGACACGATCAAGCTCCTCGCCTACCCGACGCGCGAATGGGGCGACATGATCTGGGTCTACATGGGACCGAAAGAGCGTGTGCCCGAGCTGCCGCAGCTCGAGATGGGCCTGGTGCCGGCATCGAGCCGCTACGTCACCAAGAAATGGCAGGACTGCAACTGGGTGCAGAGCGTCGAAGGCGCACTCGACACCGCCCACTTCTCGTTCCTGCACGCCGTGCTGGCCAAGGACGAGGCCACGGCGCGCGCAGCCCTTGCCAAGGCCGCGATCGCCGACCAGTCCAAGCCCGACGATCGCATCCGCTGGATACACAACGATCCCCGGCCCAAATTCACCATACACGGGCACGATGCCGGCCTGCTGATCGGCGCGGCGCGCAAGACCGACGGGGCCGATCTCTACTGGCGCATCTCGCAGTTCCTGATGCCCAATCACGCCTATACGCCGACCGCGTTTCCCGGCGAGATCTACTATGGCCAGTGCTGGGTGCCGGTCGACGACGTGACCTGCTGGATCTACACCTACTGCTGGCAGCCCGACCGCCCCTTCAGCAATGCCGAACGCGTCAAGTTCGAGAGCGGCTTCAACGTGCATGCCGAGGTCGATGCGGACTACATGCCGCTGCGCAACCTCGGCAACGACTACCTGATCGACCGCAAGGTGCAGAAGACCGACACCTTCACCGGCATCGAAGGCGTGAGCGAACAGGACGCCGCGATCCAGGACAGCATGGGCCCGGTCCAGGACCGCACGCGCGAGCATCTCGGGCCGACCGACGTGGGCGTCGTCGAGTTCCGCAAGCTCCTGATGGGCGCGGCCCGCGCGCTCGGCAACGGCCAGGAACCCAAAGCGGCGCAAACCGCGAGCCGCTACGCCGTGCGCGCCGGCGGCTGGGTCGCCGCCCCGGACAAGGACCTGGAGGCCGTCATGACCGAGCGTTTCGGCCATCGCCGCGGCTATGTCGGCGGGCAGTACGGACTGGGTGACTGATGCTGAGCCAGGCGGACAACGAATTCCTGACCCGAAGCGGGCCCGGCACGCCGATGGGCGAACTGTTGCGCCGCTTCTGGATGCCGGCACTCCTCAGCGAAGAACTGCCGGAACGCGACGGGCCGCCGAAGAAGATCAGAATCCTGGGCGAAGACCTGCTCGCCTTCCGCGCCACCGACGGACGGGTCGGCATTGTCGAACCACACTGCCCGCACCGCGGCGCCGGTCTCTACTACGGCCGCAACGAGGAGTGCGGCCTGCGCTGCGCCTTCCACGGCTGGAAGTTCGACGTCGACGGCAATTGCATCGACCTGCCGACCTCGCCGCCGGAGTCCACCTACAAGGACACGATCAAGCTCCTCGCCTATCCGACGCGCGAATGGGGCGACATGATCTGGGTCTACATGGGCCCGCGCCCATCGATGCCGGAGCTGCCGCAGCTCGAGATGGGCCTGGTGCCGGCCGCGCAGCGCTACGTCTCCAAGAAGTGGCAGGACTGCAACTGGGTGCAGAGCCTGGAGGGCGGCATCGACACCGCCCATTTCTCGTTCCTGCATGCCGTGCTGACCAAGGACGAGAAGGAGGCGCTGGCCATCTACAGCCGCTCGGCGGCGCTGGGCGACCAGTCGAAGCCCGACGATCGCGTGCGCTGGATCCGCAACGATCCGCGGCCCAAGTTCAGCATCCTGGGCCACGACGCCGGGCTGGTGATCGGCGGTGCGCGCAAGACCGACACGGCCGATCTCTATTGGCGCATCGCCCAGTTCCTGATGCCCAACCACGCCTTCGCGCCGGCGGCGATGCCGGGCGAGGTCTATTATGGCCAGGCCTGGGTGCCGGTGAGCGACACGAGCTGCTGGATCTATACCTACAGCTGGCGGCCCGATCGCGCCTTCAGCAACTCCGAGCGGGCGCAGTTCGATGGCGGCTTCGGCGTGCATTCCCACGTCGACGACGACTACATGCCGTTGCGCAACGCGCGGAACGACTATCTGATCGACCGCGCGCAACAGAAGAGCCAGAGCTTCACCGGCATCAGCGGTGTCTCCGAGCAGGACTCGGCGATCCAGGACAGCCAGGGCCCGATCCAGAACCGCACCCGGGAACATCTCGGCCCGACCGATCTCGGCATCGTCGAGTTCCGCAAGCTCGTCATGGGCGCCGCCCGGGCGCTGCAGATGGGTGAGGCGCCGAAGGCTACACAGGCAGCGAAGAAATATGCGGTACGCTCGGGCGCCTGGGTCGCTGGTCCGGACAAGGATATCGCCGAGGTCATGACCGAGCGTTTCGGCCATCGGCACGGCTACGTTGGCGACGAATACGGGCTTGGGGAATAGTTAGACCGCGGCGGCGCCCTGCACTATCGTCGCTCCTGATCGGGTGAGGGGACTTCACAGTGACCATCAAGATCTATGGGCCGACGGCCTCGCGCGCGGCACGCGCACTTTGGATCGCGCACGAGCTCGACATACCGTTCGAGCACATCGCCATGGAGATGAAGGACCTCAAGGGCGCCGAGTACCT
>DATHNU010000044.1:0-6775 GCA_035485695.1 Reyranella sp.
GAGGCGCGCCTTGGCCGACGCCGCGCTGTTGCACGCGGTGAACCCCTGCTCCAGGAGTTTCCTGGCGTTCTTGGCCGTGCGCAGCGTGTGCTCCTCGGGCGGCACGAAGCCCAGGCTTTCGAGGTCCGCGGTGTCGAGGAAGGTCAGGTGCGAATGGGCCTCGACCAGCCCCGGCATCAACGTGGCGCCGCCACCGTCGACCACATGGGCTCCCTCGGAGGCAAGCGGCGTGCCCTGCGGGGCAACGGCCTTGATGCGGTTGCCCTCCACCAGCACCTGGCCCGTGAACGGCGGCGTACCCGTGCAATCGAGCACGGTGACATTCCTGAACAGGACTTTAGCCATGGTTTGCTTCCTCCTTCACCGAAACCAGGTTGACCCCGGTCTGCGTTGCGAAAAATTTCAGCTTTCCCGGATCGATGGCAAACGCGATCGCGCTGTCGACCTCGATCGCCATGTGCGCCGGCACCGTCGCCTTCAAGGAGTGCTCATCCACCTTGAGGGTGACGATCTTCTCCACGCCGTGATTCTCTACCCCGTAGACCCGGCCTTCAAGCCCCCCGCCCGGCCCCACCACGACGTCCTCGGCGCGTACGCCGAGCGTCAGGCGGTCCAGGCCGGGCGGCAGCCGGCTTGCGACATGGGCCGGCACCGCTATCTCGAGCTTCCCGGGCGCCACCGTCACCTTGCCGTCGTGCAACACGCCGGACAGCAGGTTCATGGCCGGCGAGCCGACAAAGGTGGCCACGAAGGTATCGCGCGGGCTGTTGTAGATCTCGTGCGGGGTGCCGATCTGGACGAGGCGGCCGCGGTTGAGCACGCCGATCCTGTCGCCCATGCTCATGGCCTCGACCTGATCGTGGGTGACGTAGAGGAAGGTGGCACGGAACTTCATCTGCAGATCCTTGAGCTCGGCGCGCAGGATCTCGCGCAGTTTGGCGTCCAGGTTGGACAGCGGCTCGTCCATGAGGAAGAGCCGCGGCTGCCGCACGATTGCGCGGCCCAGCGAGACGCGCTGCATCTCGCCGCCCGAAAGCCGGTCGGTCTTGCGCTCGAGCAGGTGCTCGATGCGCAAGGTCTGCGCCGCCCGCGCCACGCGGGCCGCCACGTCTCCGGCGCCGAGGCGGCGATGCCTGGACTTGAGCGGAAACTCCAGGTTCTGCCGCACCGTGTAGTGCGGGTAGAGGGAGTAGTACTGGAACACGAGTGCGACGTCGCGCTCCGCCGCGCTCCATTGCCCAACATCCTCGCCGGCGATCAGGATCGAGCCCGAGTCCGGCGCCTCCAGCCCCGCGATCAGTCGCAGGGTCGTGGTCTTGCCGGCGCCGGTGGGTCCCAGCAGGACAAAGAATTCGCCGTCGCCGACATCCAGGCTGAGGTCGTCGAGCGCCGTGTGGCGGCGGAACTTCTTGTTGATGTTGCGCAGCTCGATGTGGGCCATGGCCACTCACAGCCTGATCCGCAGCGATTCACCGGTGCGGCGGTCGAAGAAGTGGGTCTGCTTTTCGTCGAGGCGAGCCCATACCGCGTCCCCCGCCTTCCTCACGTAGCCGCTGGCGGTGCGTGAGCGAAAGAGCTGTGTGCCGAACTTGAGATCGACGATATCGTACGGACCCAGCCGCTCGATGATGTGCGCCTCCGCCGGGAAATAGCCGTCGGTGGGCTGGTGTGCGACCAGCACGGCTTCCGGACGGACGCCGATGGCGAGCTCGTCCTCGCCGTGGCGCCCTTCGGCTACTCTGTGAAAGAGCTCGGCGGGGAAGCGCTGAACCGCATCATCCTCGCCCAGCACCACGTTCGTGCAACCGTCGCCGGGACGGATCGCTCCGTCCGCGACGTTCATGATCGGACTGCCGACGAACTGCGCCACGAACAGGTTGACGGGATGTCGATAAACGTCGTCGGGCAGCCCGACCTGCTGCAGGACGCCGTCGTTCATGATGGCGATCCGGTCGGCCATGGCCATGGCCTCGACCTGGTCGTGGGTGACGTAGACGGTGGTGGCCTCATTCTCGATATGAATGTGCTTCAGCTCGGCCCGCATCTCCTCGCGCAGCTTGGCATCGAGCGCGCCCATCGGCTCGTCCATCAGCAGCGCCTTGGGGCGGCGCACGAGCGCCCGCCCGATGGCGACGCGTTGCATGTCGCCGCCGGACAGGGCCGAGGGCCGTTTGCCGAGCAGACCATCGATGCGCAGCGCCTTGGCCACCTCGCGCACGCGCCGATCCACGACGTCCCTCTTCTCGTTCATGGCGCGCAGCGGGAAAGCGATGTTCCCGTAGGCGGTCAAATGCGGATAGAGCGCGAACAGCTGGAACACGAAGGCGATATCGCGGTCGGCCGCCTGACGGCTCTGCACCGGCTGTCCGCCGATCAGGATCTCGCCGCTGTCGATTTCCTCCAGGCCGGCGATGGCGCGCAGCGTCGTGGTCTTGCCGCAGCCGGACGGTCCCAGCAGCACGAGAAACTCGCGATGGCGGATCTCGAGGTTGAGCTTGCGGACGATGTAGTTGTCGCCGAAATACTTCTCGACGTCCTTGAGCACGATGCTGGCCATCAGGACAGACCGGACCCGTGTGGCGCGACAACTACCATCCTCAGGCGCTCTCCTGGTGATCCTCGGGCAGCGGCTTGATCTTGGAGAAGATCGAGTACCCGACCAGCCCAACGAGCGTGACGCTGAGACCGTAGACGTGGAGAAAGCGGCTCCAGGGCTGGCACAGGAAGACGATGCCCAGCACCATCAGCCATATGCTGCCAGGCTCGAGATATCGTGCGCTCAGTTGTCGAAAGGTCATTGGTCTATTCATCACTTTCGGATCGCCCCGAAGGTCACGCCGCGCAGCAGGTGCCGGCGCAACAGGAAGGTGAAGATCGCGACAGGCAGAAGGAACAGGAGGGTGCCGGCCGCGATCGCCGTCCAGTCCGTGATCCCCGATCCGAGCTGCGAGGGAATGTAGGGCGGCGCAGTCTGCGCGCGACGGTTGGTCATCATCAGGGCGAAGGCATATTCGTTCCAGGCGGTTATGAAACAGAACACGGCGGTCGCTGCGATTCCGGTCGCCGATTGCGGCAGCACGATCCTGAAGAACGCTTCCATGCGCGTGTAGCCGTCGACCAGTGCGGCCTCCTCGTATTCCTTGGGGATCTCGTCGATGAAGCCCTTCATCAGCCACACCGAGAACGACAGGTTGAACGCGGTGTACAGGATGATCAAGCCCACGTGCGTGTCGACCAAGCCCACGGCGCGGTACATGAGGAACATCGGGATCGCCACCACCACCGGCGGCAACATCCTCGTGCTCAGGATGAAGAACAGCCAGTCCTGCTCGCCCGGCATGCGAAAGCGCGAGAACCCGTAGGCCGTCAATGTGCCCATGGCGACCGCCAGGATCGTGCTGCTCACCGCAACGATCAGGCTGTTGAGGAAGCGACTCGGGTAGGCCGAGGGTTCGCTGTTGCCGTTGGAGTCCTTGATGATGCGCTCGCCCAGGTCGTAGATCCGCTTCTCCCACCACGGCGCCTTGTCGTAGACTTCCGAATTGACTTTGCCGATCATCTGCACGCGTTTGGTGAACAGCTTGATGAAGGCCGTCACTTCGGGCTCAAACAACACGGTGGGCGGCACCGTCGTCGCCAGGCTGCGCGGCTTGAAGGCCGTCGAGGTGATCCAGTAGATCGGCACCAGATAGACCAGCGTGAGCAGCACGACGACTGCGACTGCCGCCCGATTAACGACCTTCTGGCGGGTGGACTGGACGGCCGCCATGTCGGTCAGCGATCCCGAGCGCGGTTGAGGTATTTCACGTAGATGTTGGTGATCGCCAGCACCATGATCAGAACCATGTAGGCCAGCGCGCACGATGGTCCCGTCTGCCACTCCTGGAAGGCCAGCCGATAGAGCCTGATCGCGATCAGCTCCGTGGTTTCCTGGCTGCTCATGATGAAGGCTAGGTCGAAGGTCTTGAAGGCCTCCATCGTCCGGAAGATGACGGCGATCAGCAGCAGCGGCGCCACCAGCGGCAGCGTGATCCGCGTGAAGGTGAACCAGCGGCCGGCGCGGTCGATCGCCGCCGCCTCGTAGAGGTGCTGCGGAATGGCCGACAGGCCGGCCAGACACAGCAGCGTCACGAAGGGCGACCACATCCAGATGTCGGTGATGGCGATCGCGTAGAGCGCCACGTCCGGGTCGGAGAGCCAGGCAAAATCACCGAGCCCCAGGGCGTAGTTGATGATCCCCCAGGACGGGCTGTAGAGCAGCTGCCAGAACAGGCCGACCACGACCGGCGACATCATCATGGGCACCAGCAGCAGCGTCGTGAACAGGCCCTTGAAGGGGATCCGGCGATTGAGCAGCAGGGCCACGCCGAAGCCCAGCAGCACCTGGCCGCCGACCGACAGGAGCACGTAGAGCGCCGTGACGCTGAAGTTGTTCCAGACATGGTCGTCAGCCAGCAGGTCGCGGTAATTCTGCAGCCCGACGAAGGCCGCCGGCACGTTGGACGACGCCCTGAAATCGGTGAACGAGTATCCGAGCGAGTAGATCAGCGGAAAGATGTTGAAGACAATCAGGAACGCAATCGTCGGGATGATGAACAGATTGCGGATGCTGAGATCGCTGAGGCCCCGCCGCGCGGCCGGCGAGCGGGAATCGAGTGTACTGAACACCTACGCCCTCCTCCTGCGCGAGCCCGCGGGGAAGGCAAGCCTTCCCCGCTGCCCCGGACGATGACTCAATACCGCTTGTTCTGCTTGAAGGTCTTTTCCCAGTCGTCGGCCAGGCCGTTGAGCGCTTCGTCGGCGGTGCCCTTGCCGCCGACGACGAAGGGATACACGCGCTTGTTCATCTGCTCGAGCAACGTCGCGTACTCGGGCGTGGCCCAGAAGTCCTTGACCATCAACATGCTCTGATAGAAGGCTTCGTTGTAGGGCGTGGCCTTGCGGAACTTCTCCGAGCTCAGCACCTTCTCATTGCAGGTGTAGCCGCCCAGTTCGGCCCAGCGTTGCTGGACGTCGTCGCGGACGAACCACTCGAGGAACTTCAAGGCCTGCTCACGCTTCTTCGAATAGCTCACGATCGAGACGCCCTGCCCGCCCAGCGCGGCGAAGCGAGGCTTGCCGCCCGGGCCGGCCGGATTGGCGAAGAACCCCGTGCCCGCGGCATTCTTGTTGGTCGCCGGATTGGCGAGCGCCGGGAAGAAGGCGAAGAAGTTCATGCTCATCGCCGCCACGCCCTCGGTGATGGCCTGGTTGTCCTCCAGGAAGAACGCCTTGCCCCAGCCGGGCGGCGCGAACTTGTAGAGGTCCCGGTACCACTTCAGCGCCTCGACATTCTGCTTGGAGTTGATGATGTCGCGCACCTTGTAGCTGGAGTAGTTGCCCAGCTCGCCGCCGAAGCTGAAGATCGTCTGTTCGACCCCCATCGCCAGCGCGTCGTAGGTGTTGTCGGTGTACAGCGCCACGCCGTAGCGCTTCTCGTTGGGACGGTAGAAGAACTCGGCGATATCGCGCAGCTGCGTGTAGTCCTTCGGCACGTCGAGGTCGTAGTGGTACTTGGCCTTGAACGCCGCTTTCTCCTTGGGATCCTCGAACCAGTCCTTGCGATAGGCCCAGCCGTTGGCGTCGCCTTCGAGCGGGATGGCCCAGTATTTCTTGCTGCCGGGTGGATATTCGGCGTAGCCCGCGACGGTGGCCGCCGCCATCGACTTGGCGACGCCGTACTTGGCGAAGAAATCCGTGAGATCCACGTAGTGGCCGCCGGTCGATCCCGCGCCCAGCCATTGCGAGTCACCGACCACGAGATCGTAAGCGTCGCCCTTGGCGTTGAACTCCGTGAACGCCTTGGTCTGAAAATCCGGCCAGGGCACGGTCTCGACGACGACTTTCACGCCGGTCTGCTTCTCGTAGTCCTTGACCAACTCCTGGAGATAGTTGGCGGGATCCCATTCGGCCCACAGAATGGTGAGGGTATCGGCCGCCAGAACGGATTTGCCGGCGAGCGCGAAGACAGCGGCCGCCAGGATTCCCAACAACGTGCTTCTTCTCATGGTTTCCTCCTCACCCTTCGTTGTTCGTTGTCGATGGCCCTTTCGCAAGATTCCTTATTTCGATCCGAAATTGAAAGTGAATTACGGTACCACCCGAGGATCGGAAATCAAATTGTCTTTCCGGCGCGCGTCATGAGACCAGCAAGGCTGCTCGCGACGGCATGAGGCTCGGCAAGGCGGCCGAGCTGATCAAGACGGCTGTGCCCGAGACCCTGGCGTACTGGCGAGAGAGTGGCGCGCCCGGCTGGATTCGAACCAGCGACCTACCGCTTAGAAGGCGGTTGCTCTAATCCCCTGAGCTACGGGCGCCCGGTTGCAGGATAGCATGTAGCGGTTGGACGAGACCCCTCGCAAAGGCTCGGGGCGGCGGCCGAGGGCCGCCGGGCCGTCAGTGCGTCCAGCGCCCGACGCGGTTGAAGGCGAAGTTGTCGGCGTAGGCCTTGGGTCTCACATGCCGGGCGTTGGGGAGCTCGACGGTGTAGCGCCAGCCGTTCTTCTTGGCGTAGCTCGTCGCCTCCTCCAGGGTCAGGAACTGCAGCTTGACCTGCTGCATGGTGTCCCGCGAGCTGGTCCAGCCCATCAGCGGGTCGATCTCCTTGGGCGCCGGCTCGGTTTCGAGCACCCATTCCTTGGTGTTGCGCTGACCCGACTGCATCGCCGTCTTGGCCGGCTTGTAGATGCGAACCTGCATGAACTCCGATACTCCACTGGCGGGGGGCGTGGTCGGG
>DATHNU010000045.1:0-8934 GCA_035485695.1 Reyranella sp.
CTGCCCCGCGGAGAAGTACTCCTCGGCCTCGCGCACTTCGGTGCGCTGCAGATGGCGGATCTCGGTGGCGAGATTTTCGATCGAGGAAGCGACGACGGCGAGGGCCGCGAAGAAGGCGGCGTGACGGTCGCGCGGAATGACCTGCGTCGAGACCGGCTCGACCGCCAGGCCGAGCTTGCGGGCGACGTGCTCCTCGACCCGGGGATCGACGTTGGCGAAGGTGCCCACAGGGCCCGAGATGGCGCAGGTCGCGATCTCGGCGCGCGCCGTCACCAGCCGGGCGCGGTTGCGGACGAAGGCGGCGTAGTGGCCGGCCAGCTTGACGCCGAAGGTCGTGGGCTCGGCATGGATGCCGTGGCTGCGGCCGATGGTGAGCGTGTCCTTGTGCTCCAGCGCACGCTTCTTCAGCGCCGCCAGCAGCCGGTCGACGTCGGCGATCAGGATGTCGGCGGCCTGGCTGAGCTGGACGGCGAAAGTGGTGTCGAGCACGTCCGACGAGGTCAGGCCCTGGTGCACGAAGCGCGACTGCGGGCCGATGAATTCGCCCAGCCAGGCCGTGACGGCGATCACGTCGTGCTTGGTCACCCGCTCGATGGCGTCGATCTTCTCGACATTGGCCGCGGGCTCCGCCTTTAGCGCCGCCATCGCCTTCTTGCCGCCTTCCCAGATCGCCTGCGCGGCGTCCTTGGGAATGATCCCCAGCTCGGCCATGGCGTCGCAGGCATGCGCCTCGATCTCGAACCAGATGCGGAAGCGGTTCTCGGGCGTCCAGATGGCCGCCATGGCGGGCCGGGAATAACGGGGAATCATGTGCGGGCTTTTAGCCCCGAAGGGCCTTCGACGCCATGTTAGAAGTGTCTCACCATGCACCCGACCATGATACCGCTGGCCGACTGCCCGCGCGAGACCCTGGCCGCCGTCGAAGGCGTGCTGACCGATATCGACGAGACCGTTTCCACCAACAGCCGGCTCACCGCCGAGGCCTACGAGGCGATGGAGGCGCTGAAAAAGGCGGGATTCCGCGTCGTGCCGGTGACCGGCCGGCCGGCCGGCTGGTGCGATCACATCGCCCGCTTCTGGCCGGTCGACGCCGTGGTGGGCGAAAACGGCGCCTTCTGGATGTGGCACGACGACAAGGAGAAGAGGCTGCGGACGCGTTTCGTGCAGAGCGAGGCCGAGCGCGCGGATGGCCGGCGCCGGCTCGAAGCAGTGCGCGCCCAGGTGCTGCGCGACGTGCCGGGCGCGGGCATCGCCTCCGACCAGCCCTATCGCGCGGCCGATCTCGCCATCGATTTCTGCGAGGACGTGCCGGCGCTGCCGCACGCCGAGATCGTCCATATCGTGAAGATTTTCGAGGCGCATGGCGCGCACGCCAAGGTGAGCTCGATCCACGTCAACGGCTGGTTCGGCGACTACGACAAGCTCACCACCAGCCATCTGATGATGCGCGAACTGTTCGGGATCGATCTCGAAGCCGCGCGGGCGCGCTACGTCTACTCGGGCGATTCACCCAACGATGCGCCGATGTTCGGCTTCTTTCCCAACGCCGTGGGCGTGGCCAACGTGCGCGACTTCGAGACCGACATGGACCACCTGCCGCGCTGGATCACCGCGGCGCGTTCCGGCGCGGGCTTCGTCGAACTTGCACGAGCGCTGATCGCTGCGCGCGGGTAGCGCACGTAGCGATCATTCGTAGTCATGTCTTCGCCGGGGGCGCGCCACTCCAGTGGCGCGTTATGGAGTGCGGACCTCCAGGTCCGCATCTTCCTCGTCGATACGATGAACATGAGCGGACCTGGAGGTCCGCGCTCCGAATGAAAAGACGCGCCACTGGAGTGGCGCGCCCCGAGCAGACCCTACTTCATCACCGGGCCGACCAGCAGGGAGCCATAGCGGGTGACGCTGTCGGCCTGGCTCCAGACGCCCATGGCGCCGGGTTGGGGCAGGGAGCGGTCGTTGGCGCTGAACAGCACGTTGCCGTCGAGCGACACCTCGAAGCTCTCGTTGGAGGCGATCACCCGCAGCGAATGCCACTTGTCGGACTCCACCGGCGTTTCCTTGCCGGCGACCTGGCTGCGCTTGCCCTTTTCCACGCGGTAGAAGCGCACCGAGTTGTCGAGCGCGTTGGCGCGCACGACGTAGTAGTCATTGGCGCTTTGGGCGCGGAACAGCAGGCCGCCGACCCTGGCCCGCGTGCCGGAGAGCGGCTTGAAGCGCAGGGTGGCGTCGACGTCCCGCGTCACCGCCTGCTCGGAAATGCACAGCGGGAAGCGCAGATCGGTCGGATCGCGGGCCATTTCCGCCAGGACCCAGCCGTCCGGGCCGTCGGGATCGGCGATGGCCTGCCAGTCCGGCGGCCGGCCGATGCCGGTCAGGCCTTGGGTGCAGGCGACCCGGCCGTCGGGCGTGGTGAGCGGCACCACGAGCTGGGCGTAAGCGGGCGAGGCGAGGAGGAGGAGCACAGCGAGTGCGAAAGGGAAGCGCATCCCGGGATATTAGCCGCAGGATCGCGACAAAGCGCGTTCTAGAACACATTCCGTTCGGCTGGAATCAGCCGGGCGGAATGTGCCTGTGAAATCACGATCTCCAGTGCGCGCGTTTCCGATCGGATGGAACCGGGAGCGGTTCCATCCGATCGGAAGCCGCTCCAGCGTGTCGCGCTTGACCGCCCGATGCAGACGGAGGAGTTTACGCGCGGCCATTTTTTGGTGACTTTCGAGGGGGGATAAAATGCGTCTTTGCACAATCATGAGCGGCGGCAAGCCGGCGGTTGGTGTCAAAATGGGCGACGGCAAGATCGTCGATCTTTCCAAGCAGATGCCGCGTGGGCCCAAATCCGTGGTGGAAATCCTGGCCGGCGGCAAGAAGGTCCAGGCGGAAGTCGCCAAGGCGTGCGCCAAGCCCAAGGCCGGCGCCACGGTGTCGGAGAAGTCGGCCAAGTACCTGCCGCCGATCCCCAACCCGGGCAAGATCCTGTGCATCGGCCTCAACTACCGCAAGCACGCCGAGGAGACCGGCAGCCCGATCCCGGAATATCCGGTAGTGTTCTGCCGCTTCGACAACACGCTGGTGCCGCACAACGGCAAGATGCCGCGCCCCAGCCACTCCGATCAGCTCGACTGGGAAGCCGAGCTCACCATCGTGATCGGCAAGAAATGCCGCAACGTGCCGAAGGAGAAGGCGCTGGGCGTGATCGCGGGCTACGCCTGCTTCAACGACGGATCGGTGCGCGACTGGCAGTTCAAGAGCAGCCAGTGGACGCTCGGCAAGAACTTCGACGGCACCGGCGGCTTCGGCCCCGACATCGTGACGTCCGACGAGCTGCCGCCGGGTGCCGCGCCGCTGCGCATCATGACGCGCGTCAACGGCGAGGTCATGCAGGACAGCAACACCGACGACCTGATCTTCGACGTGCCGACCCTGGTGCACGAGCTCAGCAAGGCCATGACCCTGGATCCCGGCGACATCATCATCACCGGCACGCCCTCGGGCGTCGCCGTGGCGCGCAAGCCACAGCCCTGGCTGAAGCCGGGCGACGTCTGCGAGGTCGAGATCGAGAAGATCGGTGTGCTGCGCAACCCGATCGTGCAGGGCGCGTAGCGGAGCGGCCCGAGATCACGCCCTCATATTCCTCTCGCCCTTGGGGGAGAGGTCAGGTGAGGGGGCAACCGAAGACTGTCTCCTGCATCACCCCCTCACCCAGCCTCTCCCCCAAGGGGGAGAGGAGCATGAGAGACAGCATGGGCGAAAAACGGCCTGATCACGTCCGTCTCGGCACGTGGTCGAGCCCGCCCATCATCAGGCGGGTGGCGAACTCGGTGGCGGCGGCGGGATCGACAGGATCGCGCGTGACCATGACCGTCGAGATCTCGAAGGCGATGCCTGCCATCGCGGCGCCGAGGTAGGCCGCGTCGACATTGGGCAGGATGCCCTGGGCCCGCGCGGCGCGGATGTCGTCGTTCAGCGCCAGGGCGAGCGCGCGCACGTCGGGCTTGTCGAACAGCGTGCGGATGGCGGTGAAATTCTTGCGCGCCAGCGCCAGCAGCTCGGCATCCTCGACGACGAATTCGAAATAGACCGCGTAATGGCGGCGGATGAACTCTTCCGCCGTCTTTGCCTGGGTCCGTCCCGCGCGATGGCGCCGCAGGATCTCGCCGGTCAGCTCGCCGACCACGGCCTCGAAGATCTCGTCCTTGTCCTTGAAGTAGTTGTAGAAGGTGCCCGAGGCCAGGTCGGTGCGGCGCACGATGTCGCGCACGCTGGCCGCGCCGTAGCCCATCTCGGCGAACACCGCGCGGGCGGCCTTCAAGAGCGCGGTGCGATTCTCCGCCTTGTTCTGCTCGCGCCGGCCCGAGCGCTCGCGCTGTTCCGCCGGGAGGGCAGTCTCGTCGTCCATGCTCATCGCTCCACTCTCATCGCCCGAGCTGCGCCAGTTCGTGGCGCAGGCCCGTTACCATCTCGTCCATCGCCCGCGCCGCCGCTTGCAACGCACCGCGCATGCCGGCAAAGCCATGGATCAGCGAGTCGAATTCGCGATGGATGGTCTTTACGCCGGCGGCCGACAGGCGGTCGGCATAGGCTTGGCCTTCGTCGCGCAACGGATCGAAACCCGCCGTATAGACCAGCGCCGGCGGCAGCCCGGCGAGGTCGTTGGCCCGAAGCGGCGACACTCTGGGGTCGTCCGCTTCGCTGGGATCGTTGAGATAATGGCCGCGTGACCATTCCATGCCGGCGCGGGTGAGCAGGAAGCCCTTGCCGCAGCTTGTGTAGGAGGGGCTGTCCAGGCCGAGGTCGGTGACGGGATAGATGAGCCATTGCAGGCAGGGCGGTCGCGTCTCCTCGCGCAACAGCCGGGCGGCGACGGCGGCGATATTGCCGCCGGCCGAATCGCCCGCGACCACGATGCGGGCCGGATCGATGCCGAGGCCGATCGCCTCGGCCGCCAGCCAGCGATAGGCGGCGACGGCGTCGTCGATGGCGGCCGGGAATTTGTGCTCGGGCGCCAGGCGATAGTCGACGGCGACGAGCGCGCAGCCGGTGCGCGCCGAGAAGAAGCGGCAGGGCAGGTCGTAGGCTTCGAGGCTGCCGATCGTCCAGCCGCCGCCGTGGAAATAGAGGATGGTCGGCAACAGGCGCGCCACGCTGCCGGCGGGGCGGTAGAGGCGGATGCGCATCCGGCCGGCCGGCCCCTCGATCGTGCGGTCGATGATCTCGCCGACCGGCATCGGCTTGCCCGACAGCAGGGGCAAGAAGGCATCGAGCTCGGTGCGGGCTTCCGCCACGCTCTTCATCTCGACGGGCACCCGCCCGCTGCGCGCCAGCAGTTGCAGGAACCATTGGGCGCGGCCGTCCAAGGTGCGGCCATCGACGGTTATCGGCGGCCCGGCCAGGATGTTGACCCAGGCGATCGGCATGCGCAGGGCGAGGTTGGCCGCCTTGCCCTGCAGTTCGCGCGCGATCTCTTTCACCGGCATGGCTCGTTCCTAGCATCCCCACCCGCCGTTGTGGAGCCTGCGCCGGCTGGCTAGGTTGCCGCCGATGACTGACACGCCCTTGGAAAGCTACGCCAATGAATTGCGCCGCGAGATCATGCGCAGTGAAATCCAGCGTGTGCGGATGCTGGCCATCGTCCTGTCCGTCCTGCTCGCCGCCACCCTGATCGCCACCAACTTCTTCCCCGAATTCACCCTGCGCATGTTCCGCGGCGGCATCGCCGGCTGGGTACCGCTGGCCGCCATCGGGCCCTTCGTCCTGTACGAGTGGGGGGTGCTGTTCGTCCTGCGCCGGCGAGCCGGCCAGGACAAGGATTTTCCGCGAATCGGACGTTTCGCCAATGCCTTGATCGAGACCAGTCTGCCGAGCGTGATCATCTTCGAGCTCAGCCATCACATGGAGATGGCGACGGTGTTGGGTTACTGGCCGCCGATGCTCTATTTCGTGTTCATCCTGCTGTCGACGCTGCGGCTCGATTTCTGGCTGTCGGTGTGGACCGGCGCCGTCGCCGCGGTGCAGCTCTTGGCGCTGGCCGCCTGGCTGTTGCCGATCGAGCCGTTTTCCGACGTGCCGGCGCAGGCGCTGACCTACAATCTCAGCCGCAGCATTTTGGTGCTGGCATGCGGCGTCATCGCCGGAATCGTGGCCGGCAGCCTGCGCCGTCAGTTCGAAGCGTCGGTGGCGGCGGCGGCGGCGCGCGACAGGGTCACCAACCTGTTTGGCCAGCACGTTTCGCCCGCCGTGGTCGATCAGCTGCTTGCCACCCTGACCGACCCGCCGAGCGAGATGCGTCGGGTATGCGTGCTGTTCCTCGACATCAGGGGTTTCACCGCCATGTCGCGCGTGCGTACTGCCAATGCAACGGTGGCCCTGCTGAACGACTTCTTTGCCGACATGATCGAGATCGTCGACCAACACAACGGCATCATCAACAAGTTCCTGGGCGACGGCTTCCTCGCCCTGTTCGGCGCGCCGCTCGAGGATCCCAAGGCCGCGGCACATGCGCTGGCGGCGGCGCGCGGCATGCTGGACGCGGTCGACGCCTGGAACAAGGCGCGGCCCGACAATATGCTGCGCGTCGGCATCGGTATCCATATCGGCGATGCGGTGACCGGCACCGTGGGCTCGCCGCAGCGCAAGGAATACACGGTGATCGGCGACACCGTGAACCTCGCCGCGCGTCTCGAGCAGCTGACCAAGGAAACCGGCGCCAGGCTTCTCATCTCGAGTTCCATGCACGAGGCGACGCTCGGCGTAGACGGTGCGACCGACCTCGGACCGCTGGCGATCCGCGGCTACGACCAGGCGGTGCGGGTCTGGCGGGTGGCATGAATTGGTACTTCGCCTACGGCTCCAACATGAACGCCGTGCGCCTGTTCGAGGAGCGGCTGAAGCCCGAAGGAGTCGCCCGGGGCGAGCGCGTTGCCGGCCGACTCGACGGCTGGCGCCTCGCCTTCAACAAGCGGGCGCGCACGCCGCCCGGTGCCGGCGCGGGCAACATCGTGCCGGCGACCGGCGCGAGCGTCCACGGCACGCTGAACCTGCTGCCGCCGAAGGGCTTCGAAATACTCGACCGCTATGAGGGCGTGGCGGGCGGGCACTATGAGCGGCGCCTCGTGCCGGTCGTGCGGGCCTACACTGGCGCCGCGATCGAGGCCGTCACTTACGTGGCGCTGTTGGTCGGCGACGAGCTGCGACCGACCCGCGACTATCTCGGCCATTTGCTGGCCGGCCGGGATCTACTGCCGGATGATTATTGCGCCTGGCTCGGCACGACGCCGACGATCGACTGAGTCTTTGCTGGGAGCGCGCCACTCCAGTGGCGCTCATGGGCTGTGTGATCCACGAAGATGCGCCACTTAGCGCGGAGGTTACTCCGCGTGCAGTGGCGCGCTCCCGGCAAGGATCATGAGCGGGCCAGAGGCCCGCGGTCCAAATGAGCATGAGAAGACGCGCCGCTCAGAGCGGAGGTTACTCCGCGCTGAGTGGCGCGCTCCCGGCAAACTACTTGGCGCCGACCAGTTGCTTCTTCGCCGGGGCGGCCTTCTTCTTGGCCTTCGCGCCGGGCAGGGCATCCGACTTGTCGATTTCCGGCACATCGGCTTCATGCCAGAAATTGAGTTCGATCATGATGCCGTCAGGGTCGTGCACGAAGACCTGCTGCAAGGGCCGCGCCGGCACCTTGCGGACCTCGTAGGGCATCTTGTCCTTCTTGAGCTGGTCGATGGTGCCGCGGATGTCGGCGCAGTTGATGGCGACATGGTCGATCGCGCCACCGCCGTGATCCTTGCGCCCGGTCTCCGACACCAGGTGGAGAATCGGCTTCTCGCCGGCATAGAGCCAGGCGCCGGGGAAGTTGAAGGGCGGACGGTCGCCGTCCTTGAGGCCGACATAGCGCTCGTAGAAGCGCACGGTGGCCTTGAGGTCCTTGCAGTAGACGTTCCAGTGGTCGAGCGAAAGTGCGGGCATCGGTTTCTCCTCTGCAGGCCCCGAGCTTACACCGATCCGGCTCGCCCGGGGCAGCAGGAATTATCGGTTTTTTTCCTCATATTTGTCGTGGCGGCGCACCCAGTGGGTCAGGTTGCCGCCGGGCGGCTCGTTGCGGCCCCGGGGGGTGACGTCCAGCAGGCCGTAGACGCCGGCGACCTGCTCGGAGCCGCGGGCGAACACGGAATAGGTATGGAAAATGTCGCCGCGGTCGTCCCTGTAAAAGACGCTCATGCCCGCCATTTCGTCGGCCACGTCGCGGCGGGGCTCGAAGTTGTAGAGCGCCTTGCCCTCGGCCAGGTCGGCTTCAGTGAACGAGACGTTGAAGTCGTAGTTGAAGTCCGAGCCGAAGGACGACACCCACTTGAAGTGCCAGCCCATGCGGCGGTGGTAGGCGACGATCTCGGGATAGGGCGCGCGCGACACCGCGACCAGCATCACGTCGTGGTGGGCGAGGTGCACCACCGAGCCGTCATACTGGTCGGCGCCGAAGGAGCAGCCGAGGCAGCCCTCCTGCCAGCCCGGACCCATCATGAAGTGCTTGACGATGAGCTGGCTGCGGCCGGCGAACAGCTCGCCGAGCGTCTCGCGGCCGTCCGGCCCCTCGAACACGTACTCCTTCTCGACCTTGACCCAGGGCAGCGCCCGGGTCTCCTGGCGCAGCGCTTCCTGCGCCTTCAGGAGCGCCTTTTCCTTGGCGAGGTGCGCGCGGCGGGCTTTCAGCCATTCCTCGCGGGAGACGGTGGGGTGTGCTTGCATGGTCGACTCCTCTCAGTGAATGGGCCCTCAATGGACCGGGTCCGGGCGGTTGAGCACGGCGTTGAACACCGTGCCGGGAACGGCGATACGCTTGTCCTCGTAGGCGGCCCGAAGTTCGCCCTCGTGCAGGTCGGGCGCGTGCGAGAGTTTGGCCAGACGGTCGATGAAGGCCAGGTCGAGCTCGGCGTCTTTCGG
>DATHNU010000046.1:0-4348 GCA_035485695.1 Reyranella sp.
GCCAGAACTTGATCCCGTAGCCCACGGCTGCGGTGACGCCGACGCCGGCGGCCCATAGGCCCACGAACCACAGCCACTGCCGCGGTGCCGGCATCAGTGATAGCCCTCGTGCCCGGTCTTGCCGCGGAACACCCAGTAGGAGTAGCCGGTGTAGGCGAGGATAATGGGCACCATGACCAGCGCACCCGGCAGCATGAATTTCAGGCTGGCGGTTGGCGCCGCGGCGTCCCAGATCGTGATCGAGGGCGGCACGACGTAGGGAAACAGGCTGATGCCGAGGCCGGCGAGGCTCAGGGTGAAGATCAGGAGCGCCATCAGGAACGGCGTGTAGTTGCGACGCCGCTTGAGGCTGGTGAAGAAGACCAGGATGGCGATGGCGACCAGCACCGGCACGACCGCCGTGAATATGACCTGCGGAAAGGCAAACCAGCGGCGCCAGTAGACGTCGCTCAGGAACGGCGTCGCCGCGCTCACCGCGCCGATGGCCACGATGGTGGCGATGCCGAGCCCCAGCGCCAGGCGATAGGCGCGCGCCTGCAAGGTTCCCTCGCTCTTCATGATCAGCCAGGTCGAGCCCAGCAGCGCATAGCCGCAGACCAGGCTGGCGCCGACCAGGATGCTGAACGGCGTCAGCCAGTCGAACCAGCCGCCGGCATAGGCGCGGTTCTCGATCGCGATGCCCTGCAGCAGGGCGCCCAGGGTGACGCCCTGGGCGAAGGCCGCCGTGAACGAACCGATGCTGAAGGCGATGTCCCAGTAGGGACGGTGCGCGGGATCGCGCCAGCGGAACTCGAAGGCGACGCCGCGGAAGATCAGCGCCAGCAGCATGGCCACGATCGGCGCATAGAGCGCCGACAGGATCGTGGCGTAGGCCAGCGGAAAGGCCGCCAGAAGGCCGCCGCCGCCCAGGACCAGCCAGGTCTCGTTGCCGTCCCATACCGGGGCGATGGTGTTCATCGCGGTGTCGCGTTCTCGGCCCGTCGGGATCCAGGAGAAGACAATGCCGATGCCGAGGTCGAAGCCGTCCATCACGACATAGGCGAAGATCGCGAAGGAGATGATGAAGGCCCAGATGGTGGGCAGGTCGAAGGCGAGCATGGTCAGTTCTCCCCGCCCGGCGAGGCGATCGTGTCGGGCACCGCCTGCGACGGCGTGAGGCCGGCCGCCCGCACCGGCTGGTCGCGTTCGGGCCCCTCTTCGCCCGGCTGCGGCGGGTGGCTCATCAGCCGCAGGATGTAGAAGATGCCGGCGCCGAACACGATGCAGTAGACGGCGATGAACGCCAGCAGCGAGGTGCCAACCGCCGGCACCTGCAGCGGCGAGGCGGAGTCCACGGTGCGCAGCAGGCCATGCACCGTGTAGGGCTGGCGACCGACCTCGGTCGTCACCCAGCCGGCGATCACGGCCGCGAAGCCCGCCGGCCCCATCACCAGCGCCAGAAGATGCAGCAGCTTCCAGTCGTAGAGCCGGTGCATCACGCGCGCCAGCAGGCTGAAGGCGGCGAGGCCCAGCATCGCCATGCCCAACCCGACCATGACGCGGAAGGCCCAGAACACGATCGCCACCGGCGGCCATTCCTTGCGGTCCACTGAATCGAGCCCCTTGAGCGGCGCGTCGAGCGAATGTTTCAGGATCAGCGACGAGGCCTTGGGGATCTCGACGGCGTAGAGAGTCTCGGCCTTGGCCTCGTCGGGCCAACCGAACAGGATCAGCGGGGCGCCATCGGTGTAGCTCTTGAAGTGACCTTCCATGGCCATGACCTTGACCGGCTGGTGCTCGAGCGTGTTCAGCCCGTGCTGGTCGCCGGCCAGGATCTGCAGCGGCGCCACCACGGTGATCATGCCCATGGCCATGGAAAACATCACGCGCGCGCCCTCGCTGGCGCGCCCACGCAGGAGATGCCAGGCGCCGACCCCGCCCACCACCAGCGCCGTCGTCAGGTAGGCCGCGAACACGGTGTGCACGAGGCGATAGGGGAAGGACGGGTTGAAGATGATGGCGAGCCAGTCGGCCGGCACGAACTGACCGTTGGCGCCGTTGGCATAGCCGGCCGGAGTCTGCATCCAGCTGTTGGCCGACAGGATCCAGAACGCCGAGATGAAGGTACCGACGGCGACGGCGAGCGTGGCGGTGAAGTGCAGACCGCGACCGACCTTGTTCATGCCGAACAGCATGACGCCCAGGAACCCGGCCTCGAGGAAGAAGGCCGTCAGCACCTCGTAGGCCATCAGCGGGCCGATGATCGGCCCCGCCCGATCGGCAAACACCGACCAGTTGGTGCCGAACTGGTAGGACATGACCAGGCCCGAGACCACGCCCATCCCGAAAGTGAGCGCGAAGATCTTCAGCCAGTACTTGAACAGGTCGAGATAGACCTGGCGGCCAGTCCACAGCCAAAGCCCCTCGAGCACGGCGAGATAGCTCGCAAGCCCGATCGTGAGAGACGGAAAGATGAAATGGAACGAGACGGTGAAGGCGAACTGCAGGCGGGCCAGCACGACTGCATCGAAGACTTCGAGCATGACGATCACCTCGCGCCGGATACTCTACCCTAACCGAAGGCGTCGAACACCCCGGCAATCGTGTCGCGGGCAAGACCGGCCCTGAGGCAGGTTTCCAGCAGCACGCGCGCCTTCAGCGGATTGAGACGCCCGCCCCAGATCAGGCCCGCCTTGCGCAGCGCGATCTCCGAACTCGGACCACCGTAAGTCTGTCGCAACATCGGCCCGCCGCCGGTGCGCGGCGCGACGACGGTCGGCATCGCCGCGGCAAGACGGACGGCGCTATCGGCCATGCGTTCCGGGGTGTGGCCGCCGCCCATCGCGGCCAGCACTGCGCCGCGATAGCCCAATCGATCGGGCGCGGCGAGCATCGCTTCGATCAGCCGGCCGGGCTCGTCGAGACCCAACCACAAGAGTGCGATGGGCTGCGCCGCGCCATTCGCGAGAGTGCCGATCTCCGCGCGCGCCGCTTCGATGGCATCGCGTACCGGCAGGCTCATCGGCACGATGCGGTCCTCGACCAGGGCGGCCAACGGTCCGGTCTGCGGCGAGGCAAACGCATTGAGCCGCGTCGGATGTACCTTCAGCACGTCGGCCGCGGCATAGACCTCGTCCAGCATCACCGCCACGACGCCCAGCGCCTTGGCGTGCGCGCGCACCCAGGGATTGCAGGCCACACGCACGGCGGCCAAAAGATTGCCCGGGCCGTCGGGCGAGGTGAGCGCGGGATTGCGCATGGCCGCGGTCACGATCACCGGAATGTCGAGATCGAGCAGCAGGTCGAGCAGGAATCCCGTTTCCTCCAAGGTGTCGGTGCCTTGCGTCACCACGACGCCGTCCGCCTCCAGTGACCTGATCTTCGCCGCCAGTTCATGGATCTGGTCGAAGGAGAGCGAATGGCTGCCGACCCGCGATACCGTCTCGGCCTCGATCTCGGCCAGCTTGCCGAGCAGCGGCACGGCCAACACCAGATCGTCGGCGCCCAGCCCCATCTGCATGGCGCCGCTCGCGTCGGGCCGCGTGGCAATGGTGCCGCCCAGCGCCAGGATGTGGATACGCGGCTTGCTCATGTCCCCAGCCTCAACGACCTGAAGAAGCGCTCGACTTCGGGCGTGCGCAGCGCCTCGGCCGGCCCCAGGCAGGCGAGCGACACGTAGCGCCTGCCCTTCAGCAGCACGAGCTGGCGCAGCACGCTCCCACCCGCGACCGAACCGATCGATTCGGCCGCCGGCGCGCCGGAAATCTCGCGCCAGTCGACACTGGCCCACTTGCCGCCGGCGAGGCGCTGTGCACGGTCGTCGAGCACGGATTGAAGATTGAGCTTCGGCTGGCTCACATCGACATCGGCCGGATAGAGCGCGGTCTGCGCCACGAACGCGAGGCGGCGATAGTCGAGGCTGTAGGAGTGGTAGACGAACTTCGTGCCGCCCGGCGACACCGTGTCGATCAGCTTGTAGACGGGCTCGCCCGGCATATCGACGATGAACGCATTGTCGGGACCGCGCACGGCGTACCAGACCGACTGCGGGGCCTGGGATGGTGGCGGGGGCTGCTTCAGCTGGGCCTGCGCGGCCGCCGCCGCCAGCACCAACGGCAAGGCGACGAAGCCCCTTCTCGCCAGCGTCATTCCGCAGCTTGCCGCTGGCCGAACTTCTCGCGCGCCTCGGCCTCGCTGTAATAGCCCTTCGCCACGTCGCGGGCGATCGCCTCGGGCTTGCGCTTGGCCGGATCGCCGAAGCCGCCGCCGCCCGGCGTCGACACGCGCACCACGTCGCCGACGCCGATCTCGATGTCCTGGTCCTTGGACAGATGCGGCGGCCTGTACGTCTTGCCGCCCTGGCTCACGG
>DATHNU010000047.1:0-4457 GCA_035485695.1 Reyranella sp.
TGGCGGGTACTGATGTAACGCACGATGGAACTCCGACTAGGCAACCTTGCTACGCCACTTGGCGGCAGGCTGCGTGATCCTTGCGGACCCTTTTGGTCGAGGCGGGATGCTTCTCCAGCATCCGCTGCGGACGAGTCGGACGCTTGACGAGGTCACCCCCGCAATTGGGGCACTGGCCGCCCAGCCGAGTTCGGGCGCAGTCCGCACAGAACGTGCACTCGTAGGTGCAGATCAGGGCATCGGGCGCGCCGTTGGGCAGGTCCTTGTCGCAGCATTCGCAGTTGGGACGGAGGTCGAGCATGGCTTCCTCTTACGCCGAGAGATAGCGGCTTTCCAGATGCGCCTTGAACGCCGCCGTGCCGAGCGGCGCCCCGGTGGCCTCGACCAGGATCTCGTCGGTGCCGGCAAGGGAGCCCTTGCCGTGCACATTGGCGCGCAGCCAGCCCAGCACGGGCGCAAAATCGCCCTTGCCGATGGCCTCCATGAGGCCGGGATGGGCCTTGCGGGCCGCGGCAAAGAGCTGGGCCGCCGCCAGCGCCCCCAGCGTATAGGTCGGGAAATAGCCCCAGCCGCCGTCCGGCCAATGGATGTCCTGCAGGCAACCCACCGCGTCGTCGGTCGGCACGATGCCCAGAAGCTCGCGCATGCCCTCGTTCCAGGCGCCGGGCAGGTCGGCGAGTAAAAGGTCGCCCGCCAGCATCGCGCGCTCCAGCCGGTAGCGCAGCATGACGTGCAGCGGATAGGTCACCTCGTCGGCGTCGACGCGGATGAAGCCCGGCACGACGCGGGTGTAGACGCGGTGGATGTTGTCGGCCGTCCAGGCCGGCCCGTCCTTGCCGAAGGCGGCGCGCATGCGCGGTGCGGCAAACGAGAGAAAGGCATCGCTGCGGCAGGCCTGCATCTCCATCAGCAGCGACTGGCTTTCGTGCAGCACCATGCCGCGCGCGTTGCCGACCGGCTGGCGCCGCCAGTCGCGCGGCAGGCCGGCCTCGTAGAGCCCATGCCCGGTCTCGTGCAGGGTGCCCATCAGGGCGCGCGCGAAGTCGGATTCGTCATAGCGCGTGGTGATGCGCACGTCGTCGGCCGTACCGCCGGTGAAGGGGTGCTCCGAGACGTCGAGCCGGCCATGGTTGAAGTCGAAGCCGATGAGGCGGATCAGCTCCTCGCCCAGCTTGCGCTGCTGGGCGACGGGAAACGGCCCATCGAGGGCGAGCGGCGCAGGGTCGCGCTTCTGGCGCTCCGTGACGCGGCCCAGCAGGTCGGGCAGGAAGCCGCGCAGCTCGGCGAACAGCGCGTCGATGCGCCGGGCGCGGCCACCCGGCTCGAACTCGTCGAGCAGCGCGTCGTAGAGCGACGTGCCGAGGGCCGCGGCCTTGGCCTCGCCGACCCGGCGCATCACGGCCAGCACCTCGGAGAGCGTGGGCAGCAGCGACTTGAAGTCCTTGTTCTTGCGGGCCTCCCGCCACGCCATCTCGCAGGCCGAGGTGGCGCGCGTGCGCGCCTCGACGAGATCGGAAGGCAGCGCGCTTTCATGCACCCAGGAGCGGCGCATCTCGCGCAGGTTGGCGGCGCGCCACGGATCGAGGCTCCGCGCGCCCTCCTCCGCCCGCGCCAGCAGTTCGGGCATGTCGGGCGCCGCGATCATGCCGTGGGCGATGACGCCCAGGGTGGCAAGCTGATCGGCGCGGTCCTCGCTGGCGCCTTCGGGCATCATGGCCGAGCGATCCCAGTTCAGGATCGCGCAGGCGCGGTGGACGGCGCTCAGCCGGGCGAAGCGGCGTTCCAGTTCGGCATAGGGATCGTTGGCGATCATGTCTTGACCTTCGTGCGGCCGCCGACGGTGAGGCGTCCGTTCTCCCAATGATAGGCGAGATAGACGCCGGCCAGCGCCGCCGCCAGCAGGAACCAGGTGATGGCGTATTGCAGGTGGTCGTTGGGGATATCGAGCCGCGTCTGGCCGCCCACCGGCACGCCGCCGGGATTGGGCGTCGCATCGGCCTCGAGGAAGAACGTGTCGAGCTTGGGGTCAGGCTTGCCGCCCGCCATGCTGCGCATCAGCGGCACGTCGACATGGAACCAGACATTGCGATCGGGCGCATTATCGGGCGCGAACTGGCGCTGCTCCTGGTTGCGCCGCACGATTCCCGTCAGCTCCACCGTGCCGGCGAGCTGGCCCTGGGCACGCCGCGCCGGGTCCTTCTGCTCCTGGGGAACGAAGCCGCGGTCGAACAGGACCACCCGCCCGTCGTCGGTCCTGACCGGCGTCACGACCTGCAGGCCGACCGAGTTCTTGAGGCTGCGCGCGGCGAGATAGAACTCCTTGTCGTGCAGGAAGCTGCCCGCGATCTTGACGCGGCCGTATTCGAAACGCAGCGGATCGCCCTGCAGCAGTTCGTCGAGCGTCATCGGCGCCGCCGCCTGGTTGGTGGCGATTCGGTCGAGGATGTCGCGCTTCCACTCGCGGCGCTCCATCTGCCAGATGCCGAGCCCGAGCGAGAACACGAAGATCGGCAGCGAGATGAGCGTGGGCCACAGGGCGGGCCGCAGCCTGATCATGATCCTTCGCTCCCAAAAGGCGAACCGCCGGGGAGCACCCGGCGGTAGTAAGTTTTTTGCCTCCCCGTCTTACGGGTCGGCGTTTTGGCCGCTCTGCGGCCAAAAGCGCCCAGGTGGCCCGCAGGGCCGGAGGGGGAAAGCCTCACGGGGGATTTACGAAAGGCTATGATCTGAAGTCGGCGCGCATTTTGACTGAGGCCTTCCCCCTCCGCCCCCTTTGGGGGCACCTCCCCCGTATGACGGGGGAGGATAAGACTAGTGCAGCGCGATGGGCGCCTTGCCCGAGCCCCACCAGTAGATGCAGAAGAACAGGAACAGCCACACCACGTCGACGAAGTGCCAGTACCAGGCGGCGGCCTCGAAGCCGAAATGCTGGCGCGGCTTGAACTGGCCGGCCATGGCGCGGAACAGGCAGACCAGCAGGAAGGTCGTGCCGACGAACACATGGAAGCCGTGGAAGCCGGTGGCCATGAAGAACGTCGACGAATAGATGTTGTCGCGGAAGCCGAACGGCGCGTGGAAGTACTCGAAGGCCTGGATCGAGGTGAAGGCGATGCCGAGCAGCACGGTGAGCGTAAGCCCGCGCACGGCATCGCGCTTGTTGCCCTCGAGGATGGCATGGTGCGCCCATGTGACCGTGGTACCCGAGAGCAGCAGGATCAGCGTGTTCATGAACGGCAGGTCGAACGGCGCGATGACGTGGACGCCCTTGGGCGGCCAGACGCCGCCGGTCGCCTCGGCGCGGACCGGCATGTCGGCCGCGCCGGGAAACAGCGCGGCATCGAAGAACGCCCAGAAGAACGCGGCGAAGAACAGCACCTCCGAGGCGATGAACAGGATCATGCCGTAGCGCAGGCCGAGCTGGACCACCGCGGTGTGGTACTTGCGCGATTCGACGATGACGTCGCTCCACCACCAGAACATCACGGCGAAGATGATCAGGAAGCCCGGCGCGACGATCCACCATTCGACGAACTTGACGGCGACCTCGACCTGCGGACCCAGCAGGTCGGGATGCATGCCGAGGGCGGCGCCAAAGGCCAGCAGCAGCGCGCCGATGGCGCCCAGCGCCGGCCATGGGCTCGGATCGACGAGATGATAGGGATGCTTCTGCACGCCGTCGGCCATTTTCATCCACCCTTTCCGGATTCGTTGGCGGGAGCGCCGCCCAGCAATGTCTTCGCCCGCTCCGTCTTGGCCTCGAAGAAGGTGTAGGAGAGCGTAATGGTGCGAATGTTGTCGTAGCGCCGGTCCTTGTCCATCTCGGGATCGACGAAAAATACCACGGGCATGTCGACCGACTGGCCCGGCTGCAGCAGCTGCTCGGTGAAGCAGAAGCATTGCAGCTTGTTGAACCACGGGCCGGCAGGCTCCGGGGTGACGTTGTAGGTCGCGGTACCAACGATCGGCCGCTGCGAGACGTTGGTCGCGCGGAAGTAGACCAGCTTCTCCTCGCCCAGCCGAACCTTGACCTCGCGCTCGACCGGCTGGAAGCGCCACGACAGGTTGGGATCGACGTTGGAATCGAAGCGCACGGCCACGGTGCGCGACAGCACCGGGCGCTCACCCTCCTGGGCCACGATCGGCGTGCCGGCAAAACCCGTCGCCTTGCAGAACATCTCGTAGAGCGGCGAGGCGGCATAGGCGAGCGCCAGCATGCCGCCCACGATAGCGACCAGGCGCCACGCCAGACGCGCATTCCGATCGGGGGCGGCCGTCATCCCTGGCCTCCCATGCGCACCAGGGTGAGCAGGAAGAAGATCGCCGCGAGCGCCACCAGGAAGGCCGCCATGAACAGGTTCTTGCCGCGCTGGCGGCGGTGCATGTCGGTATCGCCGGGGCGGCGGTCTTCGGTCATGGCGACGCTCATCCGACCAGTATCCGGGCAACCAGCCCGTCGA
>DATHNU010000048.1:0-3388 GCA_035485695.1 Reyranella sp.
CCCGCCGGAAGTGCTGCACATCCTGAACGATGCCCAGGCCGAGATCCTGTTCGTGGGCGAAGAATACTTTCCGGTGGTCGAGAAGATCCGCGATGACCTGAAGACGGTGCGCAAGATCGTGGCCTTCGGCGGCCGCCACGGCGCCTGGACGTCCTTCGCCGAATGGCGCGACCGGCAGTCCGCCGCCGATCCGCACCTGCCCGTCCAGTCCGAAGACACCGCCGTCCAGTTCTACACCAGCGGCACCACCGGCCTGCCCAAGGGGGCCGAGCTCACCAACGCCAACTTCGCCTGGATGTTTCCGTTGTGGACCAGGACGTGGCTGCTGGCGCCCGGCGTGCCCAACCTCGTCTGCCTGCCGATGTTCCACATCGGCGGTGCCGGCTGGGGCATTGCCGGCCTGTTCGCCGGCGCCACCAACCATGTCGTGCGCGAGTTCGTCCCGGCGGAGATCCTGCAGATCATCCAGCGCGAACGGCTGCAGGTCATGCTGCTGGTCCCCGCCATGATCCTGTTCCTGGTGCAGGCGCCGCAGGTCCGCGAGACCGACCTGTCGAGCCTGCGCCTGATCGTCTATGGCGCCGCGCCGATTCCGGCGGAGCTGCTGAAGCAGGCCATGGGCATCTTTCCCTGCGGCTTCCAGCAGGTCTATGGCCTCACCGAGACGACGGGCGCCATCACCCTGCTGCCGCCCGACGATCACGACCCGAGTGACGCCCGGAAGCTGTTGTCGTGCGGCTATGCGCAGAGCGGCGTTGAGCTGCGCATCGTCGGCGACGATGGCAGGGACCTGCCGACCGGCACGGTCGGCGAGATCGCCGTGCGCTCGCCGCAGATCATGCATGGCTATTGGCGGCTGCCCGAGGCCACCCGGCGCGCGATCCAGGGCGACTGGTTCCTGACCGGCGACGCGGGCTACCTCGACGACAAGGGCTACCTCTACATCTACGACCGGGTGAAGGACATGATCGTGTCGGGTGGCGAGAACATCTATCCGGCCGAGATCGAGAGCGCGCTGTTCGGCCATCCCGCCGTGGCCGATGTCGCCGTGATCGGCGTGCCCGACGATCGCTGGGGCGAGGCGGTCAAGGCCATCATCGTGAAGACGGCGGACGCCGACATCACGGCTGGCGAATTGCTCGACTGGGCGCGCGAACGGATCGCCGGATACAAGCTGCCAAAATCAGTCGACTTCATCGAGACGCTGCCGCGCAATCCGACAGGCAAGATCCTGAAGCGCGAACTACGCAAGCCCTACTGGGGCGACAAGCAGCGCCAGGTGAACTGAGCAACTTGATAAGCAACGGCGACCCAGCGCGCGGGTCGCCGTTTCCCTATCAACTTTGGTTCAGCCTAGCGGTGGCCGCCCCAGCTACGCCCGCCCGTCGCCGGAGCAGCGGTGCGGGTCATCGTCGGCGCAGCAGCAGACGCCTGCTGCGTGCCTCCCCAACTGCGCGTGCCCGTGCTGGGCTGCGTGCCGCCGGTCGGCGCGGTCGGCGTCGTGCCGCCAGCCTGCGGCTGGTGCCAACCGCCATTACCCCAGCTGCGCGTGCCATTGCTCGGCTGCGTGCCACTGGCGGGCGTGGTCGGCGTCGTGCCACCGGCCTGCGGCTGGTGCCAACCGCCGTTACCCCAGTTGTGCGTGCCGTTGTTCGCCTGGGTACCGCTGCCCGGGGTGGTCGGCGTCGTGCCACCGGTCTGCGGCTGGTGCCAACCGCCATTACCCCAGTTGTGCGTGCCGTTGTTCGCCTGGGTGCCGCCGTTGCCCCAGTTATGGGTGCCGTTGCCGGGCTGTGTGTTCGAGGCGGTGTGGCTGCCGTCGCGGCCATCGCGATGGTCAAAGCCGCCGTAACGGCCGTTGTCGCGATCGCCGAAGCGCCGATCATCGCGGCCATCGCGATTGCCGTCGCGATTGCCGTCGCGGTTGTCGTGGCCATCGCGATGGTCAAAGCCGCCATAGCGGCCGTCCCGCCCATCGGCATCGCGGTGGCCCCAACCGTCGCGACCGTCACGGCCCCAACCGCGATTGTCGGCACGCTGGCCGTCATGGCTCTGCTGATAGATGTCGTGGCTCTCGCGATTCAGCATGCCGTCGAGCCGCTGACGCTCCTGTGGGGTGACGACGCCGTCGGCGCGCGCCCGCGCCTCGTAGCGGTCGATGCGCTGCTCACCCTGCTCCAACCGGCGCGTTTCGCCGCGCGTCAGCTGGCCGTCAGCCCTCCCTTGGTCGATACGCTCCTGCTGATTGGCCTCCCGCGCATCGATGCTCCCCATCGACTGCGCAGACGCGCCGCCTGCAGCGAGCAAGCCCGCCGACAGAACTGCGTAGGGGATAGTGCGGAAAATGGTCATCGTTCCCTCTGATCATGTTTCGACGACAGGGGTGTCGCCTTGTGAATCGCTACGCCCTCCTTTCTTCAAACATCCCTCGAAATTGCCCCGCGACGGCGCTAGAACCGCACGTCCGGTAGACGCCACAACAACGCCACGCGAATGTCCGAATTGCCAGAGAACCTAACGCCCGTTCGGCCCGCTCACGTCTTCGACGAGGGGCGACTGGCCGACTACATGAAGGCCAACGTCGAGGGCTATCGCGGGCCGATCCGCGTGCTGCAGTTCGAGGGCGGCCAGAGCAACCCGACCTTTCACGTTGCTGACGGCGGCGGCCGCATGTTCGTGCTGCGCAAGAAGCCGCCGGGCAAGCTCCTGCCCTCGGCGCACCAGGTCGATCGCGAGTACCGGGTGATCAAGGCTTTGTACGACCACAGCGACGTTCCCGTGCCCAGGCCCTACGCGCTGTGTTGTGACGATTCGGTGATCGGCACGACCTTCTACATCATGCAGTTTCTGCCCGGCCGCATCCTGGCCGATCCGAAGATGCCCGGCATTTCGGCCACCGATCGCGGCAGGATCTTCGACTCGCTGAACGACGTGCTGGCCCGCATCCACAACGTCGACTATCGCGCTGTCGGCCTCGGCGACTACGGGCGCGAGGGCCAGTACATCCAGCGCCAGCTCGCCCGCTGGTCGAGCCAGTACGATCTCGCGCGAACCGAGCATATCGAATCGATGGAGGCCCTGAAGCAATGGCTGCCGGCCAACATCCCACCGGGTGACGAGACGCGGATCAATCACGGCGACTACCGGCTCGGCAACGCCATCGTCCATCCGACCGAGCCGCGCATCATCGCCGTGCTCGACTGGGAGCTCAGCACGCTCGGCCATCCGCTGGCCGACCTTGGCTACAATTGCATGATGTATCATTTCGGCGAGGGCTTCGGCGCCTCGGGCGGCTATGCCGGCATGGATCTCAAGGCGTTCGGCATTCCCACCGAGGCCGAATATCTCGCGGCCTATGCCCAGCGCACCGGCCGCACCGAGGTCCCGT
>DATHNU010000049.1:0-6334 GCA_035485695.1 Reyranella sp.
GCGTACATCACCAGCACGTCGTCGGCGACCTCGGCGATCACCCCGAGATCGTGGGTGATGATCAGGATCGCCATGCCGAGCCGCCGCTGCAGGTCCTGCAGCAGGTCGAGGATCTGCGCCTGGATGGTGACGTCGAGCGCGGTGGTCGGCTCGTCGGCGATCAGCAGCGCGGGCTCGCAGCTAAGTGCCATGGCGATCATCACGCGCTGGCGCATGCCGCCCGACAGGCGGTGCGGATAGTCGTCGACCCGCTCGGCGGCGGACGGAATCCGCACCAGCTCGAGCATCTCTATGGCGCGTTTCTTGGCCGCCTGCGGCGAGACCCTGGTGTGCGCCAGGATCGCCTCGACGATCTGCTGTCCGATCGTATGGACCGGGTTGAGCGAAGTCATCGGCTCCTGGAAGATCATCGACATCGCGGCTCCGCGCAGCCGGCGCCGCTCGTCGGCCGAGAGGCCCAGCACCTCGCGGCCGTCGAACAGCACCGAGTCCGCCGCGACCTTGCCGGGCGGGCTCGCGACCAGGCCCATCACCGAAAGCGAGGTCACGCTCTTGCCGCAGCCCGACTCGCCTACCAGCCCTACGGTCTTGCCGCGGCCGACGGCGAAGTCGATGCCGTCGACGGCGCGGAACAGGCCGCGGTCGGTATGGAAGTGGGTTTTGAGACCGCGGACCTCGAGGAGCTTGTCCATCAGAACGAGTAATCCAGGCCCTTGTAGAAGGTGTTCTGGTAAAGCATGTGCGGCCGCACGCCCTTCAGCTTCTTGAGGCTGGTGGTGTACATGGCGACGTTCATCACCGGCATCCACAGATGCTCCTCGGTGACCCGCTGCTGGGCCAGCGCATAGTACCTGGCACGGTCGGCGTCGCTCAGCGACGCCTTGCCCTTGCGCAGGTATTCGTCGGTCTGCGGATCGTTCCAGTTCATGCGGTTGGGCGCCGGCATGTTCTTCGAATCGAAGTAGAAGTTGAGCAGGTCGCCGGCCGACATGTAGGGGAAGGTCACGGTCCACAGATCGTAGTCCTGCTTGGCCATCTCGGCCGGGGCGATCGTGGAATCGTAGCCCACGATCTTCCAGTCGACGCCGATCTTGCGCATGTAGCCCTGGATCGCCTCGGAGACGCGGGGAAACAGGCCGACCTGGGTGAACAGGACCCGGGGCGCGAGCTTCACGCCATCCTTCTCGCGGATACCGTCGGCGCCCATCTTCCAGCCGGCCTCGTCGAGCAGCTTCTTGGCGCGCTCGACATCCTCCTTGATGATGCCCTTGGTCGAGTCGGCGAAGTCGAGGGCCTTGGAATCGATGTAGGTGTAGGCCGGCTCGGCGTTGCCGAGCGCAATGCCCTTGACGATCTCGGCGCGATTGATGGCGATGCTCATGGCCTCGCGCACGCGCCTGTCCGACACCATGGGCCGCGTCGTCTTGTAGCCGTAGTACATGAGCTGGAAATTGGGCGTCGCCTCCTGGACGTTGAGGTTGGGCGCCGCCTTGACCTGCTGGATGAACTGCAGCGGGATCTGGTGGGTGACATCGAACTGGCCGCCCATCATGGCGGCGACGCGGCTCGAATCCTCGGGCACGATCTTGATCACGAGCTTCTCGAACTTCACCGGCCCCTTGTTCTGGTACATCGAGGGGCCCCACTTGTAGGCGTCGTGGCGCTTCAGCACGATCTCGGTGCGCGGCTGCCAGGACTCGAAGCACCACGGCCCGGTGCCGTCGGCGCCCTTGACGCCGTAGTCCTTGCCCAGGGATTCGACGCTCTCCTTATTGTGGATCGCCGTGGTGAACATGGTGAGGTTGAGCAGCAGGTCAGAGAACGGCTCGCTCAGCTCGTACTCGACGGTGTAGGGGTCGATGGCGCGGATGTCCTTGAGGTTGCCGGCGCGCCAGGCGAGCGGCGCCTTGAGCTCGGGGCTGGTCAGCCGCTTGAAGGAGTAGACGACGTCGTCGGCGGTGAATTTCTTGCCGCTGCAGAAGCTCACATCGTCGCGCAGCTTGAAGGTATAGAGCTTGCCGTCGGGCGTGACGGTCCACGACTTGGCGAGATAGGGAATGGCCGTCTTGCCGTCCCAGTCCATCGCCACCAGCGTGTCCTGGAACATGTTGACGATGTCTGAGGACGGCGACCAGGTCGTGCGCTGGCCGTCATAGTGCGGCGCGTCGAGCGACTTCATCATCTTCAGCGTTTGCGCCTCGGCCATGGCGACGGTGGCCGTCATTCCCAAGAACGCTGCTACGCCGACAAACAGGTTACGCATGGTCGTTTCCTCGCTTGTTGTTCTTCGTCCCAACCCAAGTTCCTCTCCCTCATGCTCCTCTCCCCCTTGGGGGAGAGGCTGGGTGAGGGGGTGATGCAGAAGACAATCTTCGCGTTGACCCCCTCACCTAACCTCTCCCCCAAGGGGGAGAGGAACCCGAGAGGTGTTCGATTCTAGAAACTCGCGTCCAGCCCCTTATAAAAAGTGTTCTGGTAGATCATGTGCGGGCGCATGCCCTTCACCTTCTTGTTGGTGACCTCGTACAAGTTGATGTTGAGCACGGGCATCCAGAGAGCCTCGGCGGTGACCTTCTTCTGCACCAGCTCGTAGTACTTGAAGCGGTCGGCTTCGCTCAGCGCCGCGCGGCCCAGCCGCAGCCACTCGTCGGTCTCGGCGTCCTTCCAGTTCATGCGGTTGGGCGTCGGGATGTTGCGCGAATCGAAGTAGATGTTCATCAGGTCGCCGGCCGAGAGATAGGGCACGGTGACCGACCAGATCTCGTAGTCCTGCTCCGCCATCTTGAGCGGCGCGATGGTCGAGTCCCAGGGCTGGAGCTGCCAGTGCACGCCGATCCGCCGCAGATAGCCCTGGATCGCCTCGGCGACCCTCGGCGTGTTGCCGGACTGGGTGTAGTAGACCTTGGGCATGAGCTTGACGCCGTCCTTCTCGCGCACGCCGTCAGCACCGGGTTTCCAGCCCGCCTCGTCGAGAAGCGCCTTGGCGCGCTCCATGTCCTCCTTGACCATGCCCTTGGTCGAGGGGGCGAAGTCGAGCGCCGCGGGATCGACGAAGGTGTAGGCGGGATCGGCATTGCCGAGCAGGATGCCCTTGGCGATCTCGGCGCGGTTGATGGCGATGCTCATGGCTTCGCGCACCCTCTTGTCGGCCACCATGGGCCGGCTGGTCTTGAAGCCGAAATAGAGCAGCTGGAAGTTGGGATTGGCCTGGGTCACGGTGAGCATCGGCGCGGTCTTGGCTTGGGCGAGGAACTGCTGCGGGAACTGGTGCGTGGTGTCGAACTGCCCGGCCATCATGGCGGCGGCGCGGCTCGACTCCTCGGGCACGATCTTGATCAGAAGCTTCTCGAATTTCACCGGCCCCTTGTTCTGGTACATCGCGGGGCCCCACCGGTAGGCGTCGTGGCGCTTGAGCACGATCTGCGTGCGCGGCTGCCACGATTCGAAGCACCAGGGGCCCGTGCCGTCGGCGCCCTTGACGCCGTAATCCTTGCCCAGCGCCTCGACGCTCTGCTTGTTGTGGATGACGTTGGTGAACATGGTGAGCTGCAGCAGCAGGTCGGAGAAGGGTTCGGCCAATTCGTACTCGACCGTGTAGGGATCGGGCGCGCGCAGCTCCTTGATGGTGCCGGCGCGCCAGGCGAAGGGGCCCTTGATATCGGGGCTGGTCAGCCGCTTGAAGGAGAAGATCACGTCGTCAGCGGTGAATTTCTTGCCGCTGCAGAAGGTGACGTCGTCGCGCAGCTTGAAGGTGTAGGTCTTGCCGTCGGGGCTGACGGTCCACGACTTGGCGAGATACGGAATCGGCGTGCGGCCGTCCCAGTCGAGCGCCACCAGCGTGTCCTGGAACATGTTGACGATGTCGGAGGTCGGGCCCCAGCTCGTGCGCTGCGCATCGTAATGCGGCGCGTCGACTGCCTTCATCATGTTCAGGGTCTGCGCCGAAGCGGGTCCGGCGATGCTCAAGGCGAACGCTGCACTCAGCACGGCTTTGATCATGTCTGCAGCCTTGGATCGAGGACGTCGCGCAGCGCGTCGCCCAAAAGGTTGGCGGCCAGCACGATGACGAAGATCGCGCAGCTCGGGATCGTGGCGATGTGCGGCGCCATGAACAGGAAATCGCGACCCTGCGCCGCCATCATGCCGAGCTCGGCCGTGGGCGGCTGCGCGCCCATGCCCAGAAATCCCAGCGCCGAACCGACAAGGATGATCTGGCCGAAGCGCAAGGTCAGGAACACGAAGATGGTGGAGATGCAGTTCAAGGTCAGGTAGCGCCAGATCAGGGTGCGATCCGAGACGCCGACGGCGCGGCCGGCTTCCATGAATTCCTGACCCATGACGCCCACCGCCGCGCCGCGTGCCACCCGCGCCACGTCGGGAACGGTGGCCACCACCAGCGCGATCACCACCGCGCCCAGGCCGGCGCCGGCGACGGCGGCCACCGCCAGACCGATCAGGATCGCCGGGAAAGCCAGCATCACGTCGACCAGGCGCATGATCCAGCCGTCGGCGCTTGGGTAGAAGGCCGCCAGGATGCCCAGCGCCCCGCCCAGCAGGCCGCCGATGATGACGCCGACCAGGCCCAGCATCAGCGTGTTGCGCGTGCCGAAGATGACGCGGCTCAGTATATCGCGGCCGGTATTGTCGGTGCCGAACCAGTGCTGCTCGGAGGGCGGCTGCATCACAATGGTAAGGTCGGTGAGATAGGGATCGTAGGGCGCCACGACCGGTGCGAAGATGGCAGCAAGCCCGATCAGGACCAGGATCAGGGCGGCGATCGCCGCCACCTTGTCGCGGGCCAGCCGTCGCAGCACGCCCGAGCGGGAAAGGGCGCCGGTGCCTTCCTCGGCGTGGACGGGCGCGTTCAGCGTCTCGACGCTCATGACCGCTGCAGCCTGGGATCGAGGTAGACGTAGAGGACGTCGACTACGAGGTTGATGGACAGAAAGGCGATGGCCAGGATCATGATGGCGCCCTGCGCCGTCGGAAAATCGCTCGACACGATGGCGCCGACGGCCAGCCGTCCGACGCCCGGCCAGGAGAACATCGTCTCGGTCACCACCGCGCCACCCAGCAGGAATGCCGCCTGCAGGCCGATCAGGGTGACGACGGGGATCAGCGCGTTGCGCAGCGCGTGGTGGACGATCACCACCGTCTCGCGCAGGCCCTTGGCGCGCGCCGTGCGCACGAAGTCGGCGCCCAGCACCTCGAGCACGGCGGTGCGGGTCAGCCGCGCGATCGGTCCGATCAGCACGAGGCCCAAGGTCAGAGCCGGCAGGATCAGGCTGGGCAGGCCGCCATCCCAGATCGGACCGGTGCGGCCGGTGAAGGGCAGCAGGCCCCACCTGAAGCCGACATACTGGATCAGGATCAGGCCGATGAAGAACACCGGCATGGACACCCCCGCCACGGAGATCGCCATGATCAGCCGGTCGATCAGGCTGCCGCGCTTGACCGCCGCCAGCGTGCCCAGGGTGAGGCCGAGCGGTACGGCGATCAGCATGGCGCCCAGCATCAGCTCGACGGTCGGCCCGATGGTGAGCGCCAGCTCCTCGCTCACCATCTTGTTGGAAATGATCGAGCGGCCGAGATCGCCGCGCAGCACGCGGCCGATATAGTCGGCGAACTGGATGGGGATCGGCCGGTCGAGGCCGAGCTCGAGGCGGATGGCGGCGATGGTGTCGGCCTTGGCGTCGGGGCCGGCGATGATCATCGCCGGATCGGACGGCACGACCTGCAGCAGGCAGAAGCAAAGGAAGAGAACCCCGAGCAAAGCGGGGAACGAGACCAGCAGGCGGTGGACGATCTGTCTTCCCATGCGCCGTCCTCGGACCGACTCGACCAAGGGCAGGCGCGCCGGTTTTCACCGGCGTGTCTGGACGTCGCTCCCTGGCAGCCGCGCTTCGGTCAACCGCGTGCGGCTTTTACTTGCAGAGAGTGTGGCAGGCTCGCACGCCCGCGTCACGCCCATCCGCCGGCATGCGGCAGGACGTGACCGGTGATGAAGCCCGCCCCATCGGAACAGAGGAAGCAGATCGCGGCGCCCAGCTCGTCGGATTTGCCGAGCCGGCCCATCGGAATCTGCGCTGTCATCTTGGCCATCGCTTCGGCGTTGGCGAGCAGCGCCGGCGGGAAGTAGTCGGGGTTCTCGACATAGTTCGAACCGACCGCGTTCACCGTGATGCCGTCGCGACCCAGCTCCTTGGCGAGCGAGGAGACCAGCCCGTTGGCGGCGGCGCGTGCCGAGACGTAGGGCGCGTAGTTGGCGATGCCGCGCAACGGCGCGGCCGACGACACGAACACGATGCGGCCCGACTTGCGCTTGCGCATCGCC
>DATHNU010000050.1:0-2314 GCA_035485695.1 Reyranella sp.
TGCTGCGCCCGCCGCGCAGCGACTTGACCTCGGTGCCGGTCAGCGCCAGCCCGGCCTCGAAGGTCTCCTCGATGAAGTAGTTGTGCCGCGCCTTGCGGTTCTGGGCCACCACCTTGCGGTCCAGGTCCGGTTTCTTCGCCACTGCAATGTCCTTCAATCAGTCATCCTGAGCGAAGCGAAGGATCTCATGGCGATTGCAAGCGGTGTGCCTGCGCTCACGCCATGAGGTCCTTCGCTTCGCTCAGGACGACAAGGAGCTAGTTGATCAGTCCCGCATGGACCATGGCGTCACGCACCTGCTTCTTGGTCGCGTCGGTGCATTCGACCAGCGGCAGGCGCAGCTTGGCGCTCGCCTGGCCCAGAAGCTCGGCGCCGTACTTCACCGGCGCCGGGCTGGTCTCGACGAACAGCGCCTTGTGCAGCGGCATCAGGCGATCCTGGATCTCGAACACCTTGTCGAGATCGCGCTTCTTCCAGGCATCGTGCATGTCGCCGCACAGACGCGGCGCGATGTTGGCCGTTACCGAGATGCAGCCGTCGCCGCCCTGCGCCAGGAAGCCAACCGCGCTCGCATCCTCGCCCGAGAGCTGCAGGAAGCCCTTCTTGGCCTTGAGCTTGGTGAGGGTTGGCCGCGCCATGTCGTAGCTCGCGTCCTTGATGCCGATGATGTTGCGCACCTGGGAGAGCCGCACGACGGTGTCGACCTGCATGTCGCCGCCGGTCCTGGGCGGCACGTTGTAGAGCAGGATCGGAATGTCGACCGCCTCGGCCACCGTCTTGAAGTGCTGGAACAGGCCTTCCTGCGTCGGCTTGTTGTAGTAGGGCACGACCAGCATGGCGGCGTCGGCGCCGGCCTTTTTGGCGTGGCGCGTGAGGTCGATCGCCTCCTCGGTCGAGTTCGAGCCGGTGCCGGCGATCACCGGCACGCCGGTGCCCTTGGCGGCGGCGATGCAGATTTCGATGACCCGCTTGTGCTCCTCCATGGAGAGCGTGGGCGATTCGCCGGTGGTGCCGCACGGCACCAGGCCGTCGGTCCCCTCCTTGATCTGCCAGGCCACGAACTTCTCGAAGCCTTTCTCGTCGACCGATCCGTTCTTGAACGGGGTGATCAGCGCGACGAGCGACCCGGTGAACATGGCTTCCTCCGACTTCTTATGGGGAAAATTAGTCTAGGCCCCACCCCCTGTCCCCGCAAGGTTAGCAACTTGCCATTGTGATGCCGCAAGTCCCTGCCTACGATTCCTGGCGTGAAGTCCGTCCGGTCCCCCCTGATCTTGCTTGCCGGCCTGCTGGCCGGCGAACCCGTCCTGGCCCAACAGGGCGGCGTCACCATTCTGCGCGGTCAGAGTGGCGATCAGCCGACGCAAGCCACGCCCGATACTGGCGTCCGCCGCGTGCCGCTCGAGCGTGCGCCCGCCGCGCCCCGCCCGACGACGCCAGCGCCGTCCTCGCCTCAAGCCCCACAGCCCATCGTCGGATCGAGCGACCCGGCGTTGCCCATCGGCAATGACGGCACATCGGGCGGCGTCCTGCCGCCGCCGCCGAGCGACATGGCGCAGGCCATTGCCTCGTCGAAACCGCTGAGCGACGCCGAGGCCGCTTCCTTTGCCGCCGCCCTCAAGGCGATCGATGAGGGCCGCTACGCCGATGCGCGGCCGATGGTGGCGAACTTCCGCAATCCGCTGCTGTCGCGCTACGTCGACTGGAACATCCTGCGGGCCGCAACCAAGACCGACGCCGACTTCGCCTCGACCTGGCGCTTCCTGCGCGACAATCCCGACTGGCCGGAGCCCGAGGTGCTGCGTCGGCAGGCGGAGGATCGCATCGGCCCGGAAACGCCGGCCGGCGATGTCGTCCGCTATTTCACCGCCTTCCCGCCGCTCACCAGCACCGGCCACCTGCGCCGCCTCGATGCTGCCCAGGCGGCGAGCCCGGGCGACGTCCAGAAGTTCGCGAGCGACAGCTGGCGCAATGCGACGTTCCGCAGTTCCGACGAGAACGACTTCCTGAACCGCTATGGCCAGCTTCTGACGCCGCAGGACCAGATCGCCCGCTTCGATCGCATCCTGCGCGACGGCCGCGCCCAGGTGGCGCGCGACCTGCTGCCCAAGCTGCCGCCCGACTACCAGCCGCTCGCCAATGCGCGGCTGGCGATGGCGACGCGCGCCGCCGATGCGCCAGCCGTGTTGCGCGGCGTCTCGGCCGCACGGCTGGACGAGCCGGCGATAAAGCTGGAGCGCGCCCAGTGGATGCGCCGCACCGGCAGCCTCGACGACGCCAAGACCCTGCTGACCGGGCCTGTCGCCAACCAGAA
>DATHNU010000051.1:0-2998 GCA_035485695.1 Reyranella sp.
TGGAGCTGCGCAACTTCGACACCGTGGTGCGCGCGACGCCCTCGCTGAAATGGCTGCAGATCCATCCGGCCGGCGCCGAGCGGCCGATCTATCGCGAGCTTCGGGCGCGCGGCGTGAAGGTCACGACGGCGTCGGGCGCCACGGCGGTCACCGTCTCGCACAGCACCTTGGGCGCCCTGATCGCGCTCAACCGCCGCTTCCCGCTGCTGGCCGATGCCCAGCGCCGCCACGCCTGGGAGCCCAGGCTGGGCGAGCGTTCACCGCGCGACCTCAAGGGCCAGTGCGCGGTGATCGTGGGTCTCGGTCCGATCGGCCGCAACATCGCGGCCCTTCTGAAGATGCTGGGCATGAGCGTGATCGGCGCGCGGCGCAGCGCCGAGCCTGTCGAACCCTGCGACCGCACGGTCGCCTATGGCCAGCTCCTGGACGTGCTGCCCGAGGCGGACTGGCTGATCCTGTGCTGCCCGGCCTCGCCGGTGACGCGCGGCATCGCCAATGCAGCCGCCTTCGCCGCGATGCCCGCCGGCAGTCATTTCATCAACGTCGCCCGCGGCGAGATCGCCGTCGAGCGCGACGTGATCGCCGCCCTGCAGAGCGGCCATCTGGCCGGCGCCTATCTCGATGTCTTCGAACGCGAACCGCTCGATGCCGCCTCGCCGCTGTGGGACATGCCCAACGTCATCGTCTCGCCGCACACCGCCAGCCACTCGCTCGGCCAGAACGAGGCGATCTTTGGCATTTTCCTCGACAATCTCGAACGCTGGCGCGCTGGCCGCGAACTGCGCAACGACGTCGACAGTCTCGGCTGATTTTCCTACTGCGACAGCGCAGCCACGCAGATGCCGATCCAGATCACGATAGTGACAGCGAGCGGCAGATCGGTCAGCACGACGTCGGTCGGCGATTCGCCGCCATCGAGACCCTCGACCACGTACCAATAGCGATAGAGGCCGAAGATCACGAACGGGATGGTCCACACCAGTCTGGCGTTGGCCGACATCACGAACAGGCTATAAAAGATCAGCGCGCCGGTGGCGGACATCTCGGCATAGCGGTCGATCAGTGCCACCGAATACATTCGAAGCACTTCGCGGCTTTCAGCGCCGTGGCTGGCGAGTTCTTGTCGGCGCTTGATGGCGGCGAGATAGAGCGCCAGGCAAAGTGTCGTGATCGCCATCCAGCTCGACAGCGGTACCGACAGCGCCTGGGCGCCGGCATAGATCCGCAAGACGAAGCCGATCGCGATGGAGAAGAGGTCGAGTACGGGTTGGTGCTTCAGCACGTAGGTGTAGGTCACGTTCAGCGCCAGATAGGCGAAGATCGCCATCATCGTCGGCGGTGACCAGAACCAGCCGACGACGAGCACACCGTAGCAGGCGATCAGCAAGGCGACCGCCGGCCGCACTTGCACCGTGCCGGCGGCGAGCGGACGGGCGTACCGCTTGGAGGGATGGCTGCGGTCGCGGTCGATGTCGCGAAGGTCGTTCAGGATGTAGCCGGCCGACGAGGCGACGCAGAACAGCGCGAAGGCGATCAGGGCGTTGGTGATCGACCGGGAATCGGTGAACTCGCGGGCGAAGATCAACGGCGCCAGTACGAAGGCGTTCTTTATCCATTGCTTCGGGCGCACGAGCTTGAGCAGCCCGACAAGCTGCGTCGTGTTAGATGGCGCTGACATTTCCCGGCGGTGCTTATACTGGCAACCCGAAGGGTGGCCAAGGTCATTCCATGCGTCTTGTGCCGCGCGTCTTCTTCAGCCGGCTGATGCCTTGAACCGCTAAATGGCCCGACCCGGCGTGGCTTCTGCATGGATCGATCAGTCGCGGCGGCGCAGAATGGACGCGGTATCGTTCAGAGCGGGAGGCTGACATGGATCTTGGGCTGAAAGGAAAACGGGTCGCCGTCACGGGCGGTAGCAAGGGCATTGGCCGGGCGATCGCCGACGGCTTTGCCGCCGAGGGCGCGAACGTTTCCATCTGCGCACGCAATGCCGGCGAGGTGACGGCGGCGGTCGCTGCCCTCGTGACCAAGGGCGTAAAGGCCTTCGGCAAGGCGCTCGACGTCGCCGACGGGCCGGCGCTCAAGGAATGGATCGCCGCAAGCGCCGCCGAACTGGGCGGGCTCGATGCGCTGGTCTGCAACGTGAGCGCCCTGGCGGTGGGCGACACCGAGGAGAGCTGGGAGAAATCCTTCCGCACCGACATGATGCATACGGTGAATGCGGTGGGCGCCGCCGTGCCGTTCCTCGAGAAATCCTCCTCGCCGTCGATCGCGCTTATTTCCAGCGTGTCCGGCTTCGAGGTCGACTTCGCCGCGGGCTCCTACGGCGCGATGAAGGCGGCACTGATCCACTATGCCAAGGGCTTGAGTCGGCAGCTGGTCGGCAAGGGCATTCGCGTCAACTGCGTGTCGCCGGGCAACACCTATTTCGACGGCGGTATCTGGCAGAACATCGAGAAGAACATGCCGGACCTGTTTGCCTCGACGGTCAAGGTCAACCCCACGGGCAAGTTCGGCACGGCCGAGGAGGTCGCCCACGGCGTGGTCTTCCTGGCGAGTCCGATGGCCAGCCGCATCTCCGGCACCAACCTCGTGATCGATGGCGCCCTCACGGTCGCGGTCTAGGAGCCCCGTTCATGCACAGCCATGCCAAGCACACGATTCACCGGGAGCATATCCATCACGGCTGGAACAACCAGTTCCCGCCGCGGCTCACGATCGCGCCCGGCGAGACCGTGCAGTTCGAGACCAGGGACGCGTCCTCCGGCCAGCTGTCAAAAACCTCGATGGCGGAGGCCCTGAAGAAGCTCGATCTCGCTTTCGTCAACCCGGTGACCGGGCCCGTCTTCATCGACGGCGCCAAGCCCGGCGATGCGCTCAAGGTCACGGTCCTGTCGCTGCAACCCTCGGGCTGGGGCTGGACGGGCAACATCCCGGGCTTCGGCCTGCTCACCGACCAGTTCCCCGACGCGCACCTGCATCATTGGAACTACGATCC
>DATHNU010000052.1:0-4395 GCA_035485695.1 Reyranella sp.
CAGCGGCCGCTTTTCACGGTCAGTGCGCTGGTTTTCAACAATGGCGTGCTCGACCGGCTCACCGTCGAGACCGGCCTGCTGAGCGTCACCGCCGATCTCCAGGCCCTGGAAATGCGCACCGCCCCTGTCTGCCCGAGATCCTAGTAGCCGGGGTAGCCGGGCTTCCGCGATAATCCATTCCGCCCGTCCGAGCGTATGTCGGACATGCCATGTTCCATCGTCTGGTTTCGCAATGACCTCAGGCTCGCCGACAATCCGGCGCTGATCGCAGGCCTCGGCTCCGGCCGTGCCGTCGTACCGCTTTATGTGCTGGACGAAGAGACCGAAGGCGTGCGCCCGCCTGGAGCGGCGTCGCGCTGGTGGCTGCACCACAGCCTGAACGCGCTGGACGCGTCGCTGCGTGCCCTGGGCTCCCGCCTGATCGTTCGCCGCGGGCCGACTGAGCGCGTTGTTGCCGAGTTCGCCGCCGAAACGGACGCCCAGGCGGTCTATTGGAGCCGCGTCTATGACCAGGGCTCGCGCGAACGTGATGCACGATTGAAGCAGGCTTTCGTCGCTCGCGGCATGTCGGCCGAGAGCCTGAAGGCCAACCTGCTGTTCGAACCATGGGAAGTGAAGACGCTGGGCGGTGAGCCATTCAAGGTCTTCACGCCCTTCTGGCGGGCCTGCCGCGGCCTTGCCTCGCCCGAGCGGCCGCTGCCCGCGCCGCGCAACCTGCCGGCGCCTGATGTCTGGCCGGCGAGCGATCCGATCGCCTCGTTGCGGCTGCTGCCGGGCGCCCCCGACTGGTCGGGCGGTCTCGGCGCGACCTGGGCGCCCGGCGAGGCCGCGGCTGCTCATCGGCTGGAAACCTTCCTCGACGGCGCCCTGGCGAGCTACCGCGAAGCACGCGAGTTGCCGGCCGTCGAGGGCACATCGCGGTTGTCGCCGCATCTGGCGTTCGGCGAGATCTCGCCGCGGCAGGTGTGGCGCGCGGCGAGCGCGCGCGGCTTTTCCGCTGCGACCGACAAATTCCTGGCCGAGCTGGGCTGGCGGGAGTTCGCCTACAGCCTGCTGTTCCATTTCGGCGACCTCGCCCAGCGCAACTTCCGGCCGGAGTTCGATGCCTTCCCATGGGCCGACGAGGACGACACCGTCGAGGCGTGGCGGCGCGGCCGTACCGGCTATCCCATCGTCGATGCGGGCCTACGCCAGCTCTGGGCGACCGGGTGGATGCACAATCGCGTGCGCATGATCGCCGCCTCCTTCCTGACCAAGGACCTGATGATCGACTGGCGGCTGGGCGAGCGCTGGTTCTGGGACACGCTGGTCGACGCCGATCCCGCCAGCAACGCCGCAGGCTGGCAGTGGGTCACGGGCAGCGGCGCCGACGCCGCCCCTTATTTCCGCGTGTTCAACCCCGTGCTTCAGGGCGAGAAGTTCGATCCCAGCGGCGACTATGTGCGCCGCTGGGTGCCCGAACTCTCCAGCCTGCCGGCCGAAACCATCCATCGGCCGTGGACGGCTTTCCGGAAACTGCCCGCCGAAATCTATCCGGAACGCATTGTCGATCACGCCGCAGCCCGCGGCCGTGCGCTCGATGCCTTTCGCAACCTCAAGCGATCTGCCTGACGGGCAGCGAGGAGACTTCAACGATGAAAATCGCCGTCATCGGCGCCGGCGTGACCGGATTGGGCGCGGCGTGGCTGCTGAGCCGAAGGCACGATGTCGTGGTCTACGAGCGCGAAGGCCGCTTCGGCGGGCACTCCTGCACGGTCGACGCGCCGACCCCGGTAGGATCCCAGCCGGTCGATGTCGGCTTCATCGTGTTCAATCAGCGCAACTATCCCAATCTCGTCGCCCTGTTCGATCACCTGGGCGTGCCGACCGAGATATCGGACATGTCATTCGCCGCGAGCCTCGACCGCGGCCGCTTCGAGTACGGCAGCTCGTTCGCCGGCTATTTTGCCCAACGGCGCAACGTGATGCGGCCGTCCTTCCTGCGCATGACGCACGACATCCTGCGCTTCAATCGGCTGGCGCCGCGGCTGCTCGATCGCTCCGAGGATCTCGACTTCACCATCGGCGACTTCGTCGACGATGCCGGCCTCAGCAATGCCTTCCGCGACCGCTATCTGGTGCCGATGGCGTCCTGCATCTGGTCGACGCCGCTCGGCCGCATGCTCGACTTCCCGGCACAGACGTTCGTGCGCTTCTTCGACAATCACGGCCTGCTCACGGTCGGGCCGCAATTGCACTGGCGCACGGTGAGCGGCGGCAGCCGGTCCTATGTCGAACGCATCGTGGCGCCGCTGCGCCGCCGGGCGCGACTCGGCGCGCCGGCCAGCGCCATCCGCCGTTCACCGGGAGCCGTCGACGTGCGCGACAGGGCGGGCCACTGGGACCGCTTCGACAAGGTGGTGCTCGCCTGCCACGCCGACCAGGCGCTGGCGCTGATGGGCGACGCCGATGCGAGCGAGCGCGACCTGCTGGGCTGCTTCGCCTATTCGTCGAACGAGGTCTGGCTGCACGCCGATCCCTCGTTGATGCCACGGCGCCGTTCGGTATGGTCGAGCTGGAACTACGTCTCCGATCGCGGCGCCAACACCGCCGATCGCGTCAACCCCGTCAGCGTGACCTACTGGATGAACCGCCTGCAGAACCTGCCCGAGAGCACACCGCTTTTCGTCTCGGTCAATCCCGGCCACGCGCCGCTGCCGGCTCTGGCTCACGCGCGCTTCAGCTTCGAGCATCCGATGTATGACGCGGCGGCGATCCGCGCCCAGCGCGACCTGCACAGGATCCAGGGGGTGCGCGACACCTATTTCTGCGGCAGCTACTGCGGCTACGGCTTCCACGAGGACGCGCTGGCGGCCGGCCTCGATGTCGCCGAGCAACTGGGCGTGCGCCGCCCGTGGGCCCGGCCCGGTGAGCATCGCCGCATCGGCGACCCGCCGCGGGTCGTGGCCGACCGGCCGTCGCTCGATCCCTTCCCGTTGCCGGTCGCCGCGCGGATCGCGACGGGGATACCGTGACCGCCGCCGCCCACAGCATCGTCGATGCCGCGGTCGTCCACCGGCGGCTGCGGCCGCGCAACAACGCCTTCCGCTATCGCGTCGCCTATCTCTGCCTTGGCCTCGATGCGCTGGAAACTGCCGGCGGCCGCTGGCTGAAGCTCGACCGGCCGGGCCTGGTCTCCTTTCGCCGCGCCGATCACGGCGGCCGTGACGGATCGGATCTCAAGGCCTGGTTGAGGAATATCCTGTACGACCATGGTCTTGGGGAGATTTGCGACGGCGATATCGTCCTCATGACCATGCCGCGCATGCTGGGCTACGTCTTCAATCCTGTGAGCTTCTGGTTCTGCCGCGACCGCTCGGGCGCGCTACGCGCCGTGCTGTGCGAGGTCAGCAATACGTTCGGCGAGACGCACTGCTATCTCGTTCACCATGCCGACAACGGGCCGATCGAGCCCGACGCTTGGCTGGAGGGCCGCAAGGCCTTCCATGTCTCGCCTTTCCTGCCGATCGAAGGCGGTTATCGCTTCCGCTTCCGGCTGGATGACGAATATGCCCATGTCGATGTGAATTATCACGACGCCGATGGCCTGATGCTGGCGACCTCGGTCGGCGGCCGCCGCGAGGCGCTCGACGACCGTGCCGTGCTGCGCTGCTTCCTCGGCAACCCCACGATGACGCTCGCCGTCATCGTTCGAATCCATTGGCAGGCCTTGCATCTGTGGCGGAAGCGGGCGAGATTTTATCGCAAGCCCGCGCCACCGCCGGAGTTCGTGACCCGCTGATCCCCCTGCCGACCGCATGACGTTCGCCTCTCGCTTCGTTCTCAAAGCCCTCGACAGGCTCTCCGTCGGTCGCCTGACCGTGCGACTGCCTGACGGGTCGGTGCGTGCCTTCGGCGGCGAGGGATCGGGCGCGTCGGCCGACCTCGAGGTCAAGGACTGGCGTTTCTTTCGCCACGTCCTGCTCGACGGCGATATCGGCTTCGCCGAAGCCTACATGGAAGGCTTCTGCGATTCGCCCGACCTGCCGAGGTTGATCGCCCTGCTCGCCGAGAACGAGAAGTCGCTGGGTCGCGTCGCGCACACCAACCCGATTCACGGCATGATGCTGAAGCTGCTGCACCGGCGACGGGACAATTCGCGCGAAGGCTCGAAGAAGAACATCCATGCCCATTACGACCTCGGCAACGAGTTCTACGGCCTGTGGCTCGATCCCTCGATGACCTACTCCTCGGCGTTGTACGACGGCGCGCGGCACAAGCCGCTCGAAGCCGCGCAGACCGCCAAGTACGAGCGCATCCTCGACCAGATCGGCGCCAAGCAGGGCGACAGCATCCTCGAGATCGGCTGCGGCTGGGGCGGCTTCGCCGAGACCGCGGCGCGGCGCGGCATGCGCG
>DATHNU010000053.1:0-2442 GCA_035485695.1 Reyranella sp.
GCGAGGTACTCGGCCGGCTTCATCGAGAACAGCCACAGGCCGGTGGCGAACGCCAAGGCCGCGCCCGCCGCGGCGGCGCGCGATAGGAAGGGCGCGATCAGGGCGAGCGGCAGGGCGCGAAAGAGCCCGAGCAGTCGCAGGTCGAGCGGCACGATGGCGCCAACCAGCAGGCCCACGCCCAAGATGTGCGCGGCGTCGACCAGCAGCCAGGCCGTGCCCGAGCCACGCAGCAGCACGGCGCCCGGCCATGCACCGATCCACTCGAGGAACTGCATCGGCGCCAAGGCCTCAGTTCGTGCGGATCCGCTCGGGGTACATGTCGTACTGCTTGCCGGCGACCGTGATGCGCACCGCCTTCATGTGCATCTTGCCCTTGTCCTTGTCGCGGTTGCCCAGGACCACAACCGCGTCGCCCGGCCTCGCCGAGGCCGCGGTGAAGCCCGAGCGCTCGGTCTGGTTAGGATTGCCGAGGTCGATCAGCCAGACGACGCCGTCGGCCGCCTTGACATTGAGCTGCGGATGCGGCGGCGCCATCGAGACCGAGACAATGGTGCCTGTGAGCGTGCTCTGCCCCTCCTCGGCCCATGACCACCCGTGATGGGCCGACGCGGGCCGACCCAGTGCCGCGGTGGCGCCGAGCGCGAGCTGCACAATGTGACGCCGGCTCAGGGTGCTGCTCATGTTGGACTCCCCAGTTCGTGGAAGCAATCCGTCCTGTAGCAGGAATCGGCCGCCAGCGCCCGGGCACCTCACCGCTATTGACAGCGTCGCGGGACGCCGCGTTGCAGACGGCGCCGTTGAAGTCATGGCCGAACTCGACTGGCCTGCGAACATCCGGCGGCAGGTGTCGCGTCGGCGAGGTGCCGCGTGCGCGGACCAGACCAGCGACTGCCAGTGCGGGCCCATCAGCAAGCGCAACACGCCCACCGTCAACTCCATGCCCTGGCGGATCGGCACCGGCCGGCTGACCTTGATCTCCACACTGACGATCGCACCGCCATCGTTTGTTCGGGACGTCGCCTCAATCGTGCATGCGTTCGGCGCCGAGGGTCGGCAGGTTATGCTCTTCGGCAAAGATGTGCGAGTAGAGGTTGGCGACCCACAGCTTGCCCTCCTGCGTCATGCGGAGGTAGCTGAGTGCATCGCTTACGTAGGGGCTCACCACCGACCAGAAGAATTTCGGATACGCGGCCCGGAGCGCCGCGGAACTAGTGTAGCCGAGCTTCTTGTTCATCCCCGTTTCCTCGAATTCGGCGAACAGCCCCGAGACCTTCCGCATATAGTTGAGGTCGGCAAGTTGACCGATGAGATCGGACGCGCGTAGCAGCGCCGGGTAGTCGGACGCGGCATCACCCTCGTTTCTGATCGGCACCGGGAAGCGCGTGTATTCGATATTAGCGCACAGGACCTCGACCGCGATGTGCCGGTTCTTGGCGAAGCGCTCGCACACGAACAACTTGCCGCGGTCGATGTGATAGGGCGTCAGCGCCGCGTCGGTGGCGCCCTCCGGCAGCTCCACCATCTCCTTGCCACTGCCGGTCGCGTAGTGCCCTTGCCTGTCGGCTATGCAGATGCCACGCACGTAGCCAATGTCGTGGCACAGCAGGGAGATGATGAAGTGCAGCCAATCGCGCGGACTGATCCCACCCTCGCGCAGGTGCTTGCCCCTGAGCACCTCTTGGCCAACCAGCGTCACGCACATTGTGTGGCCGAGATCATGATATGGCGCATCGCTGTTGGCGATGAGCTCGAGCGCCATGTGGGCGACGTAGTCGATGATACCGGGGTAGTCGGGCTCGAGATTTGTATAGGTGCCGATGTAGCCCTTGTGGAGCTCATTGACGAAAGCATCAATCACCACGGCGGTAGGATTGAACATGGTCCCCTCGTCCTCTTGGTCCTTTCCACAAGGCGCCCACACTTTAACCGCAAGCCCCCTCAGGTCGGGCCCCTATCACATTGCGCGGTGGAAACTTGAAGTGCGTGATGATCGTACCATGGAGAGGCGGCGTGATGCCCGGTCGATCGATTCGGTTTTTTGACCATACGGTACGGCAACACTAGACCAACCGCGATCGGACGACGATCATCAGGCAACGCCATCCCAAAGGCGCCAGGAGAGGACCCCCCAATGACCACCCAGCGGAACACCGCGATCGTGACCGGCGCGGCCAGCGGCATCGGCCGCGCCATGACTCTCGGCCTGCTTGGCGCCGGCATTGACGTCGCTGCGGTGGACCGTGAGGCTCCATGGCTCGACGAGCTCAAGGGCGCCGTCGCCGCCAGCCGCCTCTCGGGGCAATTACAGACCCTGCAATCGGATTTGAGCGACTCGGCGTCGTTCCACCGGATCGTCGCCGCGGTGCTCGGCGCCGCCGGTCGCATCGACATCCTGGTCAATAATGCCGGGATCGGGCAGGGATCGATCCGCGCCGATCAACG
>DATHNU010000054.1:0-6835 GCA_035485695.1 Reyranella sp.
TGGCCACAACGAAGGCAACGGGAAGCTGGTATTTGACCTCGTCCGGCACCGGCACGACGCAGACCTGTGCCACGTCGGGGTGCTGGCCGAGCAGCTTCTCGACTTCACCGGGATAGACGTTCTCGCCGCCGCACTGGAACATGTCGTCGGCGCGGCCGACGAAAAAGACGAAGCCATCCGCGTCGCGGCGCATGACGTCGCCGGTATCGTACCAGCCGTCGATCAGGCGCTTCCTGGTGTCGGCCTCGCGGTTGAGGTAGCCGCTCATCAGCGCCGGCGTCCTGATGTGCAGCACGCCCTGGTTCGGATCGTCGCCGACGAATTTCAGATCGATGCCCTTGCGCGGATAACCGAGCGAGCCCAGCGGCTTGGCAAGGCCGGCAGGATGCGCGCCGAAAGCAATCGGGCCCGACTCCGTCGTGCCCCAGCTGTTGGCCGTCTGGGCGTTGGGAAAAAGCCGGTGCATCTGCTCGAAGAACTCGGCCGTCGAGGGCGCCGAGCCGGTGACGGCGATGGTGACGCAGCCCAGGTCGGCCTTGGCGAGTTCCTCGGTCTCGCGCATCACCAGCGCCAGCATGGTCGGCACCGAGGTGACCATGTCGATCCTCAGGCGATCGATGGCGCGGATGTAGCCCCTGGCCGTGAAGCTGGTCATCAGCACGATGGTGCCGCCGTTCAGCATCACCAGCTTGGCGCTGAACAGGCCGTTCATGTGGAAGAGCGGCGCGGCGATGATCGCCTTCCGGCCCTCGATGCCGGGCCGCTGCTCGGGCGTGGCGCCGGTCGCCCAGATGTAACCGCCGTGCGACAGCGGCACGCCCTTGGGCAGGCCGGTCGAGCCCGAGGTGTAAAGCACCATCGCCACTTCCTCGGGCCGCATGTCGACGGGGTCGAACGGACCCGGATCGAGCAGGCTGTCGATTTGGTCCATGGCCACAGTCGGCACCAGCGCGGCGACCAGCGGCGCCCGCTCGGCGTCGGCGATGGCGAGCTTGATCGCCGAGTCCTTCATGATGTGCGCCACGGTCTCGCGCGGCAGCTTGTGGTTGACGCAGACCGAGACCAGCCCCGCCGCCATGGTCGCCATGTAGAGCACGAGATAGTCGGTGCTGTTGGCGGCCACGATCGCCACCGCCTCGCCGCGCTGCAGGCCACGTTTGATAAGCCCGCGCGCCAGGGCAGCAATGCGCCGGCGCCCCTCGCGGTAGGACAGGCGCTGCTTTTCGTCGCCCTCCGGCGAGACTTCGATGATGAGGGGACGGTCGTCGGGCGCGGCCGGATCGAGGATGGCGGCGAGATTTTTCGGGTTCATGGCGTGGCGGCGTGCAAGCGACATGCCTACCGGGGATCGCGGCGGTGAAACTGCGAGCCGCCGTAGGACTGATCGGTCGGCACGATCTCCATGTAGCTCACATCCATGCGCTGCGGCGCGCCCAGCACGAACATGACGGCCTCGGCGATGTCGTCGGGCTGCAGGCATTCGAAGCCTTCGTAGAAACGCTGCCGGCCTTCCTCGCGGTCCGCGAGCAGGGCGAGATGCGCACCGGTCTCGACCCGGCCCGGGGCGATCTCGCTCACCCGCACGCCGCTGCCATGCAGGTCGAGCCGCAGGGTCTGGCTGAGATTGCGCAAGGCCGCCTTGGTCATGGCATAGACCGGCATGCCGGGGATCGTCCAGGCGGCCGCCATCGAGCTCAGATTGACGATATGGCCCAGCCCGCGCGCCTTCATGCCCGGCACCGTGGCCGCCAGGCAATGGAGCGCGCCCTTGATGTTGACCTCCATCAGCGCGTCGATGTCATCGGGTGCCGCCTCCCATGACGCAGTCGAACGCACCGACGCCGAGGCATTGTTGACCAGGACATCGGCGTCGAGTCCGCCCAGCACGCTCAACACGGCGTCGCGGTGCGAGATGTCGAGTGCCAGCGGCCGGCAGCCGGTCTCTCGCGCGAGCTCGCTGAGATCGTCGGCCGAGCGGGCGACGGCATAGACGTCGAGCCCGCCGATACAAAGCTGGCGGACCGTCGCCGCGCCTATGCCGCGGCTGGCGCCGGTCACGATGGCGGTGCGGTAGCGATCGAGCGACATCGGTTCTCCCTTGCAACGGCCCGGCCGCCGCATATTCTCCCGCCGCAGATTAGGGGAGCAAGACATGGCGAAGAAACTCTTTCCCGACGGCACGGAAGTCGTGCCTTTCTACGTCCGGGCCATCAGGAGTGGCCCGTTCGTGTTCGTGTCCGGCACGACCTCGCTCGATGCCAAGGGCAGGGTCCAGGGCAAGGACGCCGCCCAGCAGACCAAGGTCAGCATGCGCAAGATCGAATCGGCGCTGAAAGCGGCCGGCTCGCGCCTCGCCGATCTCACGCGCATGACGATCTTCGTGACCGACATCCGTGACATGGCCGCGGTGACCAAGGCGCTGCGCACGGCGCTCAAGGGGTCGGTCGTGACCTCGACCCTGGTGGCGGTGAGCGCGCTCGCCGTTCCCGGCCTGCTGGTCGAGATCGAGGTGATGGGCGTCGTCGAACGGTGAATCAGACCGGCGGGAAGGGGATCCTGTTCCGCTGCAGGAGATCTTCCAACGCGCTGATGCCCTGGGCATAGCGGCCCCTCTGGCAGTCTATGCCGGCGCCCAGCCGGGCCATGTTGGGCCCGCCCGAGCCTTTGCCGCGGCGTCCGCCGAACCTGTCGAAGATCGCGCCGAGCTCGCTGCAGCGCGCGGCCCGCCGTTCGTCCGTCTGTTGTGCCTGGACGCGGGAGAGCGGTGCAGCGGCGAGAGACACCAGCAACAGAGTGCGGGCGAACCGCATCATCGGAATCTCCCATCGGTGGTGGTTGGGCGCGGCGACACTATACGGGTCGGTCGTTGTTAGGTAGGGTTGTGGAAATCGTCCGGTGATCGGATGAAGGGGAGGGAGAGCATGATCTCGCGATCGATGGTTCGCCGCGCGCTCGGGCTGTGTATCGCCGGTGCCGCAACGGCCTGCGCGAACGCCAGCAATATAATGGGCACCGATCCCAGCTCGCGCTCGACGGCCAGCGCGGTTACCTGGTCCGACGGCAAGCCCGCCATCTCGATCAGCTGCGAGCAGCCCGGAGGCTGCCAGACCCGCGCCGTGGCGATGTGCAAGGGACCCAACTACACCGTACTCAACATGGAAAACATGCCGACCCGCGGCGACATGACCAGCGTGCGCGGCGCCGCTTCGGTCGTCATCCGCTGCAACTGAGCAGCAGCGGCCGCGTGCCAGGCCTAGCGGCTGCGCTTCGATCCCCAGAGCGCTGCGATCTCCGGCTGAGAATGGCTGGCGCCGGCGCCCGACGGTAGCGCTGCCTCGTGGTCGGAGATCCAGGCGACGACGTCTTCGGCCACGACCTTGCCTTCCTTGTCGCGCAGCAGCAGGTGATAGCCGTTCTTGTAGAAGGCGAGCTTGGAATCCGCCCTGCGCGGCATGACCTCGATCGCCGCGCGCACCGGTTCCTGCGGCACGATGCGGTCGCCCAACCCGTGCAGCATCAGGTAGGGCATGTGGACGTGTTCGGCCGAAGCGCGCGCATCGTCCATCAGGTCGAGCAGCCCATAGCCCATGTCCATCCGCGCCGCGCGCAGCATCAGCGGATCGTTCCTGAGCTTGTCCATGGTCTTGGGATTGTCGGTCGGCTGGAAGTCGATCGAGGTCGGCCCGTTCGGAAACCACGGGACGGTGTGGGCGACGAACCAGGCGGCCGCATTGATGACCGGTCCGAAGGTCTCGCGCGAGCGCAGCGCCGCGGAGGCCAGGATCAGCCCGTCGACCTCGATGCCCCGGTCGGCGGCGACCAGCGCCACCGCGCCGCCCATGCTCTCGCCGGCGAGGTAGAGGGGCACGCCGGGATATTGGGCGCGCAGCAGCACCGCCATCGCCTTGGCGTCATCGACCAGGGCGTCCGTGCCGGGCCAGCGGCCGCGCGTCGGGCTCTTGCCGAAGCCGCGCTGGTCGTAGGAATAGGTGGTGATGCCGTCCTTGGCCCAGATCTCCGCCGGCTCGTCCCAGGCCTTGCGGTAGTCGCCGAAGCCGTGCAGGCCCAGGATCACCGCCTTGGGCGGGCCGTTTGCCGCGGGCCAGACGGCCACCGGCAGCACGGTGCCGTCGGCTGCGACATAACTGTCAGGCGTGAGCAAGGGCTGGCGCACCGCGCTGCCTGCCGGAATGACGGTCGGGGCGCAGGCGGAAAGCATGACCGCGAGGGCAGCGGCGGCTATCATGCGCCGGCGTGAGAGGAGTGGGATTGTGACCGAGCCTTTTGAAATCATCACTGTCGATACCGACCGCGTCGCCTGCGATGGCGGCGGCGGCGCGTTGGGGCACCCTAAAGTCTACCTTAACCTGGGCGAAGAGGGGCGTGTCGAGTGCCCTTATTGCAGCAGGCTCTATCTGTTGCGCGAGGGCGCCCGCGCTGGCACGCACGCCCACTGAGAGATCGGCCGTGAAACAGCTCGGCGTCGGCTGGAATTGGCGCGATCTTGCGATCGGCGACCGCTTCGTCACCTATGGCCGGACACTGTTCGAGGCTGATCTCCTGAGCTTCGTGACGCTTTGCGGCTTTTCCGAGGAGCTGTTCACCAACAAAGAATACATCAAGAGCCACGCACCCATGCGCGGCGGGCATCCCGTGCCGGGCGCGCTGGTCTATTCCATGGCCGAGGGGCTGGTCATCCCGACCACCCTGCAGGGCTCGGGGCTGGCTTTCCTGTCGATGGGCTTCGACATCAAGGGCCCGACCTATGTCGGCGACACCATCCATGTCGAGATCGAGCTCACCGAGATCAAGCCGACCTCCAAGGATCCGTCGCGGGCGCTGGTCCGCACCACCAACGACGTGAAGAACCAGAAGGGCGAGACGGTGCTGGTCTATACCCCGCTCCGCCTGATGCAGGGACGCTAACATGGCAAAGGTTGCGATCGAGAAGGACGGGCCGGTCACGGTCGTTTCGATCGATCGCTTTGCCGAGGCGCGCAATGCCGTCGATCCCGAGACCGCGCTGCTGCTGCGCGAGGCCTTCCTCGCCTTCGAGGCCGACGCGAGCCAGTCGGTCGCCATCCTGACCGGCCGCGGCGGCACCTTCTGCGCCGGCTACGACCTCAAGGTGGCGGCCGGCCGGACGACGCCGGCGCTGCACGATGCCGCGGGGCCGGGCCCGATGGGTCCGACGCGCCATCTTCTCACCAAGCCGGTGATCGCCGCCGTCGAGGGTTACGCCGTGGCCGGTGGCCTCGAGCTCGCTTTGTGGTGCGACATGCGCGTGGCGTCGGAGAGCGCCAGGTTCGGCGTGTTCTGCCGGCGCTGGGGTGTGCCCCTGATCGACGGCGGCACCGTGCGCCTGCCGCGCCTGATCGGCCACAGCCGCGCCCTCGACATGATCCTGACCGGCCGCGAGGTCGGGGCGCGCGAGGCCTACGACTGGGGCCTGGCGAATCGTCTGGTGCCCGAAGGCCAGGCGCTGGCCGAGGCGCGGACGCTGGCCCTGCAGCTCGCCAAATTCCCGCAGACGTGCCTGCGTTCCGATCGCCGCTCGTCCTACGAGCAGTGGAGCCTCGAGATCGCCCAGGCGCTGGTCAACGAAGCCCGTTGCGGCGCGCCAGCGCTGCAGGCCGAGGCGCGTTCCGGCGCCGCCCGCTTCGCAGCCGGCAAGGGCCGCGGCGGGACGTTCGGCGACATCGGCTAGTCCAGCGTCAAGGCTTGGTCTTCTGCTCGTCCAGCCAGCGGCGGGCCATATGGAGCTCGCGGAAGATCCTGATCGGCCGGTCGGCTTCGGCCAGGGCCGTGAACATGCGGGCCTGTCCATAGCTCCGCTCGGTCGCGGCCACGATGGCGAGTGGGCCGATCGGGCCCAACGGAATGTAGGCGCGGATGCGGGCGCCAAGCGCCATCAGGTCGTCCTCTTCGAGCTTCAGCGTGGCGCCGCTCGTGTCGAAGATCTTGCGATACGGCAAGGCGCCCGCCGCCAGGACGTCATCGAGATACTCCTCGATATCCTTCAAACGAAGCTCGTGCTTGGCGACAGCGATCACCAGGCGCGTCGGATGGGAAACCGTCCATTGCAGCGGCATGCCATTCGAATATGCCGGAAGGTCGACGACGGCGACAAGTCTCTCCGTTACGGCACCAGCACAGCCTTGCCGACGACGGTGCGTTCCTCGATCAGCCTGAAGGCCTGCACCCAGTCTGCAAGGTCGAATGTGCCGGCGATGGTGGCCTTGAGCTTGTCCTGGGTGAACCAGCGCATCAGCTCCTTTTGCGCCTCGGCCACCAGGGCGCGGCGCCGGCCGACGGCGGCGGCCTCCCGGGGCGTCGGCGGGGCCTTGCCGCCCCAGCCGGTGTAGTAGCCATAGTAGAAGCCGATCACCGTGACGTTCTTGACCAGCAGGATGTTGGCCGGGATTTGCGGGATGGTGCCGCTGGCGAAGCCCATCGGGATCAGCCGTCCCTCCGGCGCCACGCAGCGCAACGAGACGTCGAATGCCTCGCCGCCGACCGGGTCGTAGATCACGTCGGCGCCGCGTCCGCCGGTCAGTTCCAGCACGCGTGCACGCAAGTCCTCGGTGCGGTAGTCGATCAGGTGATCGGCGCCGGCTTCGCGGGCGGCCGCAAGCTTCTCGGCGCCGCCCGCCGAGGCGATCACGACGGCGCCCATCGCCTTGCCGACCTCGATGGCCGTCAGGCCCGAGCCGCCGCCCGCGCCATGCACCAGCAGCACCTCGCCCGGCTGCATGTCTGCCTTCCATTTGAGCGCGCCGTAGGCCGTCGGATAGAGCGTCGGGAAGTTGGTCGCCTGGGCGTAGGGCATGGTCTC
>DATHNU010000055.1:0-2891 GCA_035485695.1 Reyranella sp.
AGCCGTCGCGCCGACGACGCGGATCGAGCGCGAGATCAGTCGCTGGTCGGGCACCCATTGCGCGCGCCGCCGCAGGACGGTGGCCAGCATGCCCGCATTGAGCCAGCCCGACAGCGAGGTGGCGAGGGCAACGCCGACCTGGGCGAGCGTGGTGCCATAGAGGAAGACGATGTTGAGCACGATGTTCACGACGATCGCCGTGGTCGCGATATAGAGCGGCGTCCTGGTGTCCTCGCGGGCGAAGAAACCCGGCGTCAGCGCCTTGACCAGCACGAAGGCGGGCAGGCCGACAGCATAGGCCGCGAGCGCGCTCGCCGTGCGCAGCGTATCGTCGGGCCCGAAGCGGCCGCGCTCGAACAGCGTGCGGATCAGGGGATCGGCCAGCAGCCACAGCGCCAGTGCGGCCGGCAGGCTCACCATCAGGCCGAACTCGATGGCGCGGTTCTGGTTGGCCATCGCCGACTGCGTCTGGCCGGCGCGCAGCTGGCGGGCCAAGAGCGGCAGCAGCGCCGTGCCGACGGCGATGCCGACCACACCCAGCGGCAACTGGGCGATGCGATCGGCGTAAAAGAGCGCGGAGATCGTGCCGACCGGGAGCAGCGAGGCCCACACCACGTCGAGCATGGTGCTGATCTGCTGCACGCCGCCGCCGATCGCGACGGGGGTCGCGAGCTTGACCAGCCGCGCTATCCGCTCGGTCCAGCGCGGCCGCACCAGCTTCATGCTCACGCCGTCGCGCGCACAGGCGATCAGCAGCCACAGCCATTGCAGCAGGCCCGCGATCGCCACGCCGATCGAGGCGGCGTAGCCGCTGTTGGGCAGCAAGGGCGTGAGGCCCAGCACCGCGCCGATCAAAGCGAGGTTGAGCAGGATGGGCGTCGCCGCGACATGGGCGAAGCGGTCGATGCTGTTCAGCACGCCGCCATAGAGCGAGGCGAGCGAAATGAACAGCAGGTAGGGAAAGGTGATGCGGCCGAACTCGACAGCCATGGCGAAGCTCGGCTCGTCGCGCATGCCGGGTGCGAGCAACGCCATCACGACGGGCATGCCCAGCATCAGCAGCATCGAGAACGGCACCAGCACGAGCAGCAGGCCGGCATGGGCCTGGCGCGCGAAGGCGAGCGCGGCATCGCGGCCGTGGCCCTCCAGCTCGCGCGAGAACAACGGCACGAAGGCGGCCGAGAAGGCGCCTTCGGCGAACAGGCGGCGGAAGAAGTTCGGCAGCTTGAACGCCACGACGAAGGCGTCGGCCACCGCGCCGGATCCCAGCACTGCCGATAGCACGATGTCGCGGATGAAGCCCACGATGCGGCTCAGCAGGGTGAACCCGCCGACCGTGGCGACAGCGCGGCCCAGGCTCATGTTTTTGCTGGGAGCGCACCACTCCAGTGGCGCATCTTCCTCGTTGCGACAAGACCATGAGCGCCACTGGAGTGGTGCGCTCCCAGCCATGAGCTCTTTTTCACTGCCATAATCCTGTCATCGTCATCTGACATAGTCTCTCTCGGTGGCGGCCGGCGATGTGATGGCCGGTATAAACCGCTACCACGGCCGGTCCCCAAAAAGGGCCGGTTTTTTATTGTCTCGCCGCCAGGCTGAGCAGCGTCTCGCGATCCTGGGCGGCGAGCTTCTTGTAGTCGGCGACGATCTTCTCGAGCTCATCGGCCGGCAGCACGCTTTCCAGCCTGGAAAATCCCTGCGGCGCGCGTTGCTCGACGATGTCGAGCATGACGTCGATGCCCTTGCGGCGATTGCTTTCGACGATGCGTGCGGCGAGCGGCAGCCGGCGCTGCTCGTAGCGCTGCAGGGCTGCCTCCGCGTCGCCGCCGGCCAGAAGCTCCTGGGTGATCGCCTCGCCGTCCAGAATCGCCTGCGAGGCGCCGTTGGAGCCGATGGCGTACATCGGATGGGCGGCATCGCCCAGAAGCGTGACCCGGCCGTGTGACCAGCACGGCAGCGGGTCGCGGTCGACCATGGGGAATTCATAGATGGCGTGTGCCGCCCGGATGACGCCTGGCACGTCGAGCCAGTCGAACTTCCAGCCCTCGAAGCGCGGCAGGAAGTCCGCGAGTTTGCCCGGCCGGTTCCAGTCCTCGCGCGGCAGCATCGCGCCCTCGCCCATATGGAGGTCGCAGATCCAGTTGATCAGCGCCTCGCCTTTCTCGGTGTGGGCGCGGCTCACGGGATAGCAGACGAATTTCTGGTTGTGATGGCCCGCCTGCACCATGGTGGCGCCGCCCAGGAACGGCTGGCCGATCGTGACGCCGCGCCACATCAGGATGCCCTGCCATTTCGGCGGGCCTTCGTCGGGATAAAAAAGCGCGCGCACGGCGGAGTGGATGCCGTCGGCGCCGATCAGGATATCGGCCGCCGCCGTCTCGACGGTCTGGCCGTCGCGATCGACGAAGCGCGCCGTGACCTTGGCGCCCTTTTGCTCGAAGTCCGCAATGCGTCGGCCGAACTTGATGCGGCCCGGACCCAGCATCTTCTCGGCGGCGCGGTACAGGATCATCTGCAGCTCGCCGCGATGGATCGAGAATTGCGGCCATGGCAGGCCGGCATGGCGGCCGCGCGGGTCGGCCCAGATCGTCTGGCCGTGGCGGTTGGCGTAGCGCAGCTCGCGCGTCTCGATGGCGGTCGCCGCCAGCGCGGGTTCGAGGCCGAGGCCGGAGAGGATGCGGACGGCGCCCGCCTGGATGTTGATGCCGACGCCCAGCGGCCGCAGCTCGCCCACCGCCTCGAAGACTTCTACGTCGAAGCCGGCGCGGCTGAGGCACATCGCGGCGGTCAAGCCGCCGATGCCGGCGCCGGCGATGACGATCTTCATCGCGGTCTAGGCGTCGCGGCTCAATCCGCGATAGAGCAGGGCGGCCTGGTAGGCGGCCCAGCGC
>DATHNU010000056.1:0-3344 GCA_035485695.1 Reyranella sp.
GACCTACAACCAAGTCTTCACCATGCACGGGTCGATGATGTTGTTTCTATTCGCCATTCCTATGGTGGAGGGGATGGCGGTCTACCTGACCCCGAAGATTCTCGGCTCTCGCGATTTCGCGTTCCCCCGGCTGACCGCCTATGGCTACTGGTGCTACCTGTTCGGAGGCATGATCCTGACCGGGGCGCTTGTTGCCGGGGTCGCGCCCAACAGTGGCTGGTTCATGTACACGCCGCTGAGCTCGAACGTTTACACACCGGGTATCAATGCCGATGTCTGGCTGCTCGGGGTGACCTTCGTCGAGATCTCGGCGCTGACGCTGGCCGTCGAGATCGTCGTCTCGATCCTCAAGATGCGCGCGCCGGGGATGTCGCTCGACCGGATGCCGATCTTCGGCTGGTACATGCTGATCACCGCGCTGATGATGGTGGTGGCCTTTCCGCCGCTGATCCTCGGCTCGATCCTGCTCGAAACCGAGCGCGCCTTCGGCCTGCCGTTCTTCGATCCCGTGCGGGGCGGTGATCCGCTGCTCTGGCAGCACCTGTTCTGGCTGTTCGGCCACCCGGACGTCTACATCATCTTCCTGCCTATGGCCGGCGTCCTGTCGACGATCATCCCCGTCTTCGCCGACCAGCCGCTTGTCGGCTACCGGGCGATCGTCGTCGCGATTATCGCCCTCGCCTTCGTGAGTTTCGGCATCTGGGTGCACCACATGTTCACCGTGGGTATTCCGCACCTCGCGCTCGCCTTCTTCTCTGCGGGCACGGCGATTATTGCCGTGCCGACGTCAGTGCAGATTTTCGCCTGGCTCGCGACGCTGGCGCACGGCAGGCCGCGCTGGGACGTGCCGATGCTTTACGTTTTTGGCTTCTTCTTTGTCTTCGTGCTCGGCGGTCTGACCGGCGTCATGGTCGCGATGGTGCCGTTCGACTGGCAGGCGCATGAGAGCTATTTCGTCGTCGCGCATATGCATTATGTGGTGGCCGGGGCCTTCGCCTTCCCCATGCTGGCGGCGCTCTACTACTGGCTGCCGCTGCTGACCGGACGCACGGCGGTGCACCGGATGTCGGTGCCCGCCTTCTGGCTGGTGTTCGTCGGCTTCAACCTGACCTTCTTCATGATGCACCTGACCGGCCTGCTCGGAATGCCCCGGCGCGTCTACACCTATCCGGGACACGAAGGATGGATCTGGCTCAACCTGTTGTCCTCAGTGGGCGGCTTCATCATGACGATCGGATTCGGGCTTGTCGTGATCGATCTCCTGGCGCAGCTTCGCTACGGACGTCGGGTGCGGCGCGATCCTTGGAGGGCGGCGACGCTGGAATGGGCCATGCCGATTCCGCCGGCGCCTTATGCTTTCGCCTCAATTCCGCATATTGGGACCCGCGCCGACCGCATCGCCCCCGGCGAGCTCGCGCCGTCGCTGGCGCGAGGCGAAGGCTATCTCGGCTTCGCGCGCAACGGCTGGCAGGAGACACTGGGCGTTCATATGACATCCGGCGCGCCCGAGCAGCTGATTGTGTTGTCGCGCCCGAGCTACCTGCCGCTCTGCACGGCGCTCGCCACCGCGGTAGCGGTCCTGGCGATGCTGTTTCAGTTCTACCTGCTGGCGCTCGCCGCCGCGCTGGTAACTGCTGGCCTATTCGTACTTGCCGCGCAAGGTGCCGGGCTCGCCCGCGACTACGGTCCAATGCCCGTTGGCCACGGCGTGAGCCTGCCACCCCATACCGAGGTGGCCGGCGCGCCACCGTGGTGGGCACTGATTTTCGCACTGGTCGCCGATGGCACCCTGTTCACGTCCCTGGTGTTCGGAACGCTCTATCTTTGGATTTCCGCGCCGAATTGGCCCCCGGCTGCAGCCCCCGAGCCAGACCTCATGCTTGCCCTCGTTGCCGTCGCGGCTCTCGCCGTCGCCGCGGCCGCGGCGCGCGGATCGCTGCGATCACTCGCCGCCGACAGGACGGCGCGCGGCTGGATCGGCCTCGCCATACTCGGGCTCCTGATAGCCATTGCCGCGGTTGCGGGGCTCATCGGCGGTGTCGTCCCGCGTCCAACCGAGCATGCGCTCGGTGCTACCGCCGCCGCGCTGCTCGCCTATGTCGCGTTGCATGCCGGCATTGGCCTTCTTTTTCTCGTCAGCAGCCTCTTGCGCCTCGGCGCGGGGCTTATCTCGCCCCGCCGGTCGCTGGATCTGCGCCTGACGCGACTCTGGATCGATTACGCCGTCATCACTGGAGCTATCGCGCTCGGCCTCGTGCTAGCGCTACCCGCCCTCGTGGAGATGCTGGGGACACGGCCGTGAGCACGCGCCCCGTTCCGCCCGGGCAACTCTGGTGGCTCGTGGCGGGGTTTGCCGTCTGGTGTAGCGCGCTCGTCGTTCTCTACTCTCTCCACGCCATCGGCTGCGCTTTTGCCTGGTCGGTCGGCCCGCTGCGGCTGGGCCTTGCCGTGGTGCTCCTCGCGCATCTGATCGTGATCGGCTGGATGTGGCGCGACTTCGCTAGGGCTGGTCCTGACCCCGTTTTCGGACAGACCGGCACGTTCCTGCACAGGGCGGTCGTCTGGACGGTCAGCGCCGCCTTCGTCGCCACCGCCCTTACCTTCGGCCCGTCGCTTCTGCTCACCTTATGCATGTGATTGGCGAGTAGCTACCCTTCGAGCCCTTTTGCCGCCGCGGCCGAGATCCTGTGAATGGGCGAGACGGCGGGCTGCACATCGCGGGGATGAAGCCGTGAACGAACTCGCGCGGCGCGAGGCAATGGATCGATCGAATCTGGGCGGGTGATGAACAACTGCATCGAACGGGGCCTGTGCATGGACGCCACGCTCCCCGGCGGAGTTAAGGTGCGGCGCCGGCCGCACGCGCGGGCGCCGACGTCGCCTTAGTCGGCGAGCGTGCGGATCATGCTCATCATCGGCGTGACGCCGCCGGCGATCAACACGTGCATGTCCGCCAGATTGCCGATAGTGAACGCGCCGTACGGCCCGTCGAGGTAGACGCGCTGCCCCACCGGCATTTTGTGAATCGCGCTCGTGAAGTCGCCCAAATTCCGGATCGACATCTCGACGCGCCCGTCGGCAACCTCGGCGCTGGACGAGAACGAGAACGGGTGGCCGGTAATCTTGAAGGGGCTTCCCCACAGCGTCAGCCAGCCGAACTGGCCAGGGCTGAAGCGGAAGCCCGGGTGACCATCAGGGTGCATCACCAGCGTCGAGGTATCGCCGCGTTCCGAGACGCGGTACGGACGGCGGAGCATGAACAGCGGCTTGACGATGCGCACATAAAGCAGCAGCCCGATCCAGAAGATCGTCAGGCCGATCCACAGCGCCCGCTTCCAGGGGTC
>DATHNU010000057.1:0-2316 GCA_035485695.1 Reyranella sp.
TCTGGCAAACGCGATGCGCCGAGCCCAGCCTTGTCGGCATCGTCATGAAGGGCAACCTGGCTTCCGAACGGGTTCTCTTGAAGGCCGACTTCTCCCACGAGCGCGACGCCGTCTTTCACAATGAAAATTGCGGCGTTTTCCGACGTCTTCGTTGAAAGCCTGCATGAAGCGCATCTTCTCTTTATCTTTGCCGGGAGCGCGCCACTGCCTGGCGCTCATGGGCTTTGTGATCGACAAAGATGCGCCACTCAGCGCGGAGGTTACTCCGCGCGCAGTGGCGCGCTCCCAGCAATGAACTTGACCGCTTACGGGCGGCAGCGGAGGGTTGCGCGATGTCCGTTGCGACGCCGGCCCTGCCCGTCCGCACCGAGCGCCTGTGGGCGGCGTTGCTGGCGGCGACGCTGATGAACCTGCCCCTGGGATCGGTCTACGCCTTCAGCGTGCTGCTGCGTCCGATCGAGCAGGAGCTGGCCGTCCCGCGCTCGGCGCTGTCGCTGGTCTTTGGTCTCGCAACGGTGGGGTTCACGGTGGGCTCGGTCGGCGCCGCCTTCCTCTATCGCGTCGCCCCCGCGCCGGTCCTGGTGCTGCTGAGCGCGCTCGCGGCCGCCGGCGGCCTCACGACGGCGGCGACGGCGAACGGGCTCGCGCAACTGCTGCTGGGCTACGGCATCGTGTTCGGCACCGGCGGCGGCGTGGCCTACATCCTGCTGCAGCAGAGCGTCAACATGCTGGTGCGGCGGCGCCAGGGGCTGGTGAACGGCTACATCGTCAGCCTCTACCCGATGGGCGCCATGCTCGCGACGCCCGCCTTCCATGCCTGCAACGAAGCCTTCGGCTGGCGCACCACCCTGAGCGGGCTGGCGACCGTGCTGGTGGCCTGCGGGATCGCGGCGGCGCTGCTCGCCCGGTACAGCGGCGCGCGGCTGGTCGCGCCTGCAAACGGCGAGAGGGCAAGCAGTGCGAGGGCGGGCAGCGCGGCGACAGGATCGGAAAAAGGACTCGCAACAGGACCAGCGCTCCTGGGCCCGACCTTCTTCAAGCTCTCGGCGACCTTCTTCCTCGCCGCCTCGGCCGGGCTGATGGTGCTGAGCCAGGCGCGCGAGATCGTGGCCGTCTATGGCGGGGCGGCCGCGCTGGCGGTGGCAGCCACGACCGGCCTCACCGGCGCGATCGCGCTGGCGCGCATCAGCGGCGGCTGGCTGGTCGATCGCTTCGCGGTGCCGCAGGTGACGTGCGCGGCGCACGCGCTGGCGCTGGGCGGCGGGCTCTTGATGACGCTGCTGCCCGCGCCCGTCACCGCGGTCGTGGGACTGGGCATGGTCGGGCTGGGCTACGGCCTGGTCTCCGGCGCCACCGCCGGCGGGATCGGCCTCTACTGGCGGCCCGCCGACTACGGGCGGATCGCCGGGCGCACCTTGATCGCCTGGTGCCTGGCCGCCGTCAGCCTGCCGGTCCTGGCCGGCACCCTGTTCGACATGACGCACCGGTACGACACGGCGGTGCTGATCGCCGCCGGCGCCAACGTCGCGGGCATGGCGATGGCGCTCACGCTGCCGAAGCGCGGATGGCGGGAGGGACGGTAAGCCGGGTGCCGACTTTCAACAGTGCCCCATGGCACGGGAGAACATCATGAAGCTCGCGGGAAAAATCGCGCTGGTCACTGGCGGTTCGCGCGGGATCGGCCGCGCCACGGCGCTCGCCTTCGCCGCCGAAGGGGCGGACATTGCCTTTTGCCACTTGAATGATGAGGACAGGGCCGATGAAACAGCCGGCGAGATCCGCGCCCTGGGCAGGCGCGCCCTGCACCGCTCGGTCGATGTCGCCGATACCGCGGCCGGGCGGGCCTTCGCCGCCGAGGCGGCGCGGGAATTGGGGCCGATCGACATCCTGTTCAACAATGCCGGCATCAACATCCGCAAGCCGTTCGAAGCCTATACCGAGGAGGAGTTCGACCGGATCATCTCGGTGCACCTGAAGGGCATGTTCTTCATGGCCCAGGCGGTCTACCCGGCGATGGTGACGCGTGGACAGGGCTGCATCATCAACGTCGCCTCGCAGCGTGGACTGAAGGGCGCGGTGAATTCGGCGCCCTACTCCGCTGCCAAGGCCGCGATCATGGGCTTCACGCGTGCCCTGGCGTGGGAAGCGACACCGAAAGGCGTTCGCGTCAATGCGATCGCGCCCGGCCCTGTCGTCACCGACCTGACCGCGACCATGACGCCTGCGGACCGCCAGGCCTTCATCGATGCGCTGCCGGTCGGCCGCTTCGGCCGGCCGGAGGAAATCGCCGCGACCGCCCTGTTGCTGGCCGGTCCG